>DAITAN010000072.1:0-9790 GCA_036824235.1 Gaiellaceae bacterium
CTGCAAGCTCGTGCTCGGCCTTCGGGACATCGAGAACGACCCGCTGGAGGTGCGGCGGACCTGGGAGCCCGAGCTTCGCGACGCGATCCTGCGCTACTACGACCTCGTCCTCGTCTACGGCCCGCCGTCGCCTGCGCTCGACGCGATCGACTGCATCGACTGGAACGGGAGCCTCTCTGTCCCCGTGCATCACGTGGGCTACGTCGGCGGCGGGGCGCCCGAGCCGGGGCCGAACGACCTCCCCGACGATTTCGTGCTCGCCACGGTCGGCGGAGGATCGGATGGGTTCGCCGTGCTTTCGACTTTCCTCGAAGCCCTGCGCCTCGAACCGCTCCCGTATCCGGCCGTCGTCGTCGCCGGGCCGCTCATGCCGCGCGAGCAGGTCCAGCTGCTGGAGGACCTCGCGGCCGGTCTCGCCGCCCGAGTCTGCCGGTTCCAGCCGAACCTCGACGCGCTGATCGCACGCGCGCGGGCCGTGGTCTGCATGGCCGGCTACAACACCGTCGCCGAGGTGATGCGAGCACGCAGGCCCGCGCTGCTCGTCCCGCGCGTCACACCGATCAGCGAGCAGCTCGTGCGGGCCCTCGAGCTCGGGCGGCGCGGGCTCCAGGACGTGCTCCACCCCGACGAGTTGTCGGCGCCGGCGATGCGAGCCGCGCTCGATCGCCTCCTCGAGAGGCCGCGGCCGTCGTTCGAGGACGAGAACTACGGAGGCGCGGAGCGCGCCGCGGATCTCCTGGCAGGGCTCGTCGGGACGAACGGCCGCCATCCGACGGAGCGGCCCGCGGCGTGATGGCCGGCACCGTCGCCTACGTCGTCAAGGGCTTTCCGAGGCTCTCGGAGACGTTCATCGCCAGCGAGATCTACCGGCTGGAACAGGCGGGAATCCCGCTCCGGCTGTACGTCCTCAAGCCGGTCGAGCAGCACGAGCGAGGCGCGCGCCACACCGTGGTCGGCCAGATCCGCGCCCGGCCGGAGTACCTGCCCGCGACCACCAGCCTGTCGGGCGTCTCGCGCACGCGCTGGCTCGCGCGGAACCTTCCCTCGTTCCTTCCCTCGGTGCGCCGTGTCGCCCGGCGGCGCCCGCTCGGTCTTCTCCGGGCGTGCAGGGCCGCGCTCGTCGACTCCCTCCGCGCGCGGCGGCTTTGGTGGTCGCTCCCGCGTAAGGTCTTCCTGCGGGAGCTCCTCCTCGGCGTCGCGCTCGCCGACCGGCTCCTCGACGCGGGAGACGTGCGGCACCTGCACGCCCACTTCGCCCACGGCTCGACGACCGTGACGTGGTACGCGTCGCGGATCACCGGCGTGCCGTTCTCGTTCACGGGCCACGCCCGCGACATCTACACGGAGAAGCTCAACCCGGGCGGGCTCCTGCCCCGGAAGCTCCGTGCAGCGCGTTTCGTGGTCACATGCACGGAGGCGAACCGGACGCATCTTCGGCGCCTCGGTGGCGAGGCGGACGTGCACCGCGTGTACCACGGCCTGAACGTCGACTTCGCCCGCCTCGTGGCCGAGGGCGGCGAGGCACCCGGGCGCAACGGGCGCTTCCGCGTCCTCGGCGTCGGGCGCCTGGTGGAGAAGAAGGGCTTCGACGTCCTGGTCGAGGCGATCGCGCTCGTAGCCGACGCGGGTGTCCCGGTCGAGGCGGTCATCGTCGGGGGCGAGGCGCCGCTCGAGCCCGACGTGAAGCCGAAGCTCCAGCGCGCGATCTCGGAGCTCGGGCTCGAGGGAAGAGTGCGCCTCCTCGGCTCGATGTCCCAGGCCGAGCTCTTCGATGAGTACCGCCGTGCGTCGGTGTTCTGCCTCCCCTGCCGGGTCGCGGACTCGGGCGATCGCGATGGGATCCCGAACGTGCTGGTCGAGGCGATGTCCTGCGGGCTGCCCGTCGTCGGCACGGACGTCTCCGGCCTGCCGGAGCTTGTGGACTCCGGCCGCAACGGCCTGCTCGTCCCGCCCGAGGATCCGAGAGCGGTCGCGGAAGCGCTCGCCCGCGTCTACCGCGAGGCCGACTTCGCGCGCGCGTTGGGGCGCCGGGCCGAGACAACCGTGCGCGAGCGGTTCGACGGCGACGCCCTCGTCGGCGAGCTCGCGACGCTTTTCAGAGAGGCGACCGCATGAGCGCCGCATCGGCCCAGCCACTCGTCTTGGGACGGATCGAGCGGCGCCCCGTCTACTGCGTGATCGAACACGAGCATCGCGACCTGGCGAGGGCCGAGGCCGTGCGCGCCGGGCGTTTCGCCTACTTCGGCGAGACGCTCGAGCTCGGAGCCGAGCCGGACTGGACCGGCGCCGCGCTTCCCGCAGACGAGGAGTGGCGGATCGCGTGGAGCAAGTTCTACGACGGCCTCGACCTCGCGCACGCCTTCGCGGAGACGGGCGACCGGAGCTTCCTGCGGGCGTGGGAGCGCCTCGTGGCCTCCTGGATCCGCCGGGTGCCCGTGGGCTGGGACTCGAGCGACGTGGCCGCGCGCCGCGTGCAGAACTGGCTCTACGCCTGGCAGCGGTTCGCCGAGGCGCCTGCCTTTCGAGGTCTCGCCCCCGGGCTCGAGGAGGAGATCGTGCTGAGCCTCGCCGAGCAGTCGGCGTTCATCGGCGCGAACCTCACGCCCGCGCGCAACCACCGCACGTTCGAGCTCTACACGCTTTTTCTCGTCGCGCTCGCCCTTCCGGCGACCGATCCGAGCGGCCGCCGCCTCGCGGGCGCGATGGGCGCTCTCCACGAGAACCTGCTGGACGACGTCCTGCCGGACGGCGTTCACTGCGAGTGCTCGAGCCACTACCACCTGCTCGCGCTGCGGTCGTTCCTCGGCGCGCGCGAGAACGCGCGCAGGTTCGGCCTGCGCTTCCCGGCCGAGTTCGACGACCGCCTCGGGCGCGCCTGCACGTTCGCGCTCCATTGCCATCGGCCGGACGGCGAGATCCCGGCGCTCTCGGATTCGGACGCCGGCTCCTACGCGGAGGTCCTCGGGCTGGCCGCGTCGATCCTAGGGCGTACCGACCTGCTGTACGGCGCCACGGGCGGTGCGCATGGAGCCCCGCCCCGGCGGCGGTACGCGGGCTTCCCGGAGGGCGGCTACTTCTTCCAGCGCAGCGGGTGGGGGACCGACGGGGCCGCGTTTGCCGACGAGCGCTTCCTCGTCTTGGACTGCGGCCCCGTCGGCGCCGGGGGTCACGGCCACTACGACCTGCTCGGCATCGAGGCCTCAGCGGGCGGACGCCCCCTGTTGATCGACCCCGGGCGTTTCACCTACGCCGAAGGCTCGCCGAACTGGCGGCGCTGGTTCAAGGGAACGGCCGCGCACAACACGGTCTGCGTGGACGGTCTCGACCAGACCCCGTACAGGCGCAAGAAGCCGAAAGGCCCGGTGGCCGAGGGCCGCTTCGGCGGCCGTCTGGGCTCGCCCGGTCTCGACGTCCTGCGCGGCGAGGTGACGAGCCCCTGCTACGACGCGGTGCATGCGCGCCGGGTCGTGTTCGTGGGCGACGAGTACTGGCTCGTCGAGGACCGGCTGCGCGCCGGCGAGGAGCATCGCTACGACCTCCGCTTCCACCTGGCTCCGGACGCGCAGGACGGGACGGAGTTCGCCCAGGACGGCCTGACGACCGTCGTGCGGGCACCGGGTCTCGCGCTCGTGGTCGTGGCCACGGAAGCGGCGAGGCCGGCGCTCGAGGACGGATGGTTCGCGCCCGAGTACGGGCGTCGCATCCCCGCGCCGGTCGTGAGCATCCCTTTGGAAGGCGCCGCGAATGCCACGTTCGTCACGCTCGTCCTCCCGCTCGCCGAGGGCGAACCGGTCCCGGACATGCGCGTGCGCGCGGGCGAAGAGGCCGTCGTCGTCGAGGTGGCCGGCTCCGGGCGGCGCGACGTCGTGACGTGGACGCCCCGCCGGGCCGCCTGGTGGCGCACGTCGGGGGCAGGCGAGCCGCTGTCGTTCCGCCTCTGCGGCGAGGGAGAGGACTGGCTCGCTTGGGATCGCGACCTTTCGTTCAGGCGCGGCAGGGAGCTGCCGTGAGCACAGTCCTCGACCGCGACCCGGCCGTGCCGCAGCGCGACCTCTTGCTCCAGCCGACGCTCGTCGCCGAGCGGCTGGAGCGCCTGCTGGGAGGCGGAGCGCCGCTCGGGATCGAGTCCTGCCGTCAGCTTCGCGTCAAGTACCGGATCGGAGCGCGGCTGCGCGTCGTGCACAGGGTTCGTGCAGAGGCGGGGAGCTTCGACGTCGCCGCGAGCACGTTCCCCACGCTCGCCCGCAGCGAGCGCGCCTACACGGTCGCCCTCGAGCGGGCGGTCGCGTGCGGGCCGGTCGCGCCGGTCGTCCACGACACGGAGCTCATGACCGTCTTCTGGACGTTTCCGAACGACCGCAAGATCGCGAGCCTCGCGTCGCTCACGGCCCCCGCCGCGGAGCTCGCCGAGCTCCTGCCGGGCTGGTCGCGGAGCGAGCTCGCCTCCTACGCCCCGGAGAAAGCAGCCACCGTGCGCTGCCTCGACGACCGGCGCCAAGTCGTCGGCTACGCCAAGACCTACGCGGGGGAGGAGGGTGCCCGCGCGCGCGAGGCGCACGACGCTCTGGCTCGCGAGCTGGGGCAGGACGATCCGCACCTCCGGCTCCCGCGTGCGCTCGGGTACTCACCTCGGTTTCGCACGCTGATCGTCGAGGCCCTGGACGGGATCCCGCTCCTCGACGACCCGAAGGTCGGCTACCGCCGGCTCGGCCGCGGGCTGGCGCGCCTACACGACCTCGCGCCGCCCGACGACGTCTGTTTCCGACGCGCAGACCCCGACCGCCTCGTGGCCGCCGCGCACCTGATCGGCTCGGTGCGAGGGGACGTAGCCGCTTCCGCACGGCAACTCGTCCGGCAGCTCGCGCCGCGGCTCGCCGCGGGAGGAAATGCGGTCTGCCTGCACGGCGACGTGAACTTCAGGAACGCGCTGCTCCAGGACGGGCGAGTAGCGTTGATCGACCTCGACCAGGCAGCGGCCGGCCCGGCGGAGGCAGAGCTCGGGAGCGTGCTCGCGTCGCTTCGCTACGGCGGCGTCGTCGGTCTGCTCCGCCCCGCGGTCGTTCCCGATCTGTGCGCCTGCGTGCTGGACGGATACTCGGATGTCGGCGTGCTGCCGGACGAGCGCGCGCTTCGCGCCTACACCGCCGCGGCGCTACTCGGAGAGCGGGCTCTGCGTGTGGTCACCCGCGTACGCCCCGAAGGGCTGCGCCGCCTGCCGGACCTGCTCGCCGAGGCGAGGAGAGCGCTCGAATGAGCGTCGTCGAATCCGCGCACGCGCGCTACAGGGGCGAGCTCGAGGCGCTGGCCGACCCCGAGATCGTCGCGCTCGCCGCTGAGGCCGCCGGTGCCCGGTGGGGCTGGACTGGGCGCCGCGCCTGGACGCGGATGCACGAACGGTTCGAGCCCGACTGCGAGCCCTACGCGACCTGCGTGCTCGCCGCCGAGACCGAGCCGCAGCGCATCGTGCTGCTGGAGGCGTTCCGCGAGCGCACGCCCGGTCCGGGCGACAGAGCGTGCGTCGTCAGCGTGGGCGTCGTTGGCCGGCTGCGCGTCACTCGGCTTCCACCGGATCCGGGCCTGCCCGCGCTCGAGCGCGCGCTGACCTCGCACGACGGGGCCAGCGTCGTTCGCTACCACCCGGGCAAGCGGTGCACGATCCGGCTGGCGCTGGGGGGCAAGGTCCACTTCGCCAAGCTCTACCGCGAGGGAGCGACGAGGGCCCATGCCGATGCGCTGGAGCTCTGGCAGGCGCGGCAGCGCGGCGAGCTGGGGTTCTTCGTCTCGAAGCCGGAGCGCTTCGATCCAGAGCTCGACGCGGTCTGGCACAGAGCCGTTCGCGGCGCACCCGTCGGCGAGCGCCTCCGTGGAAGCGGAGGGGAGGAGCTGGCGCGGCGACTGGGTCGCGCAGCCGGAACGCTTCGGCGGGCGCACATCCGGCCGGGCCGACGACGCGACCGCGGGAGCGAGCTCGACCGCACGCGGCGGAGATGCTCGGAGCTCGAGCGACGCGTGCCCGAACTTGGCGAGTTGGCGAGACGGTTCCTGGAAGAGCTCGAGGCGACCCACGCCGCCTGCACGGCGGCCGAGCCCAGGCCGGTGCACGGCGCCCTCCATGCCTCGCAGTGGCTCGAGAGCGACGCGGGCGTCGTCCTGCTCGACTACGACTCGCTCGCGCTCGGCGACCCGGAGCTGGACGCCGCGGCCTTCCTCGCCGACCTGGACGTCCAGAACCGCGAGCGCGTCCCGATCCAGCGCCTAAGCGAGAGCTTCATCGCCGGCTACGAGGCTACGGCCGGGCCGCTCGACCTGAGGCTCCTCTCCGCGTATCGCGCCCAACGAAGGCTCGAAAAGGCACTTCGCGTTGCCCGTGCCCTTCGCCCCGACGGCGATCGCAAGGCAGGTCGCCGTCTCCGACTGGCGCTGGAGTGCCTGGGGAGGCCCGCGTGATACGGCCAGGTCTGCTGTTCTACTGCCAGCACTCGCTCGGGCTCGGCCATGCCGTTCGCTCGTTCGCTCTGGCCGCGGCGCTGACCGAGCGTTTCGAGGTCGTGCTCGCCTGCGGCGGCGAGCTGGCCGAAGGGCTGAGGCCGCACGATGACGTCGAGCTCGTCGAGCTTCCGCCGCTGCGTGCGTCGACCGACGGCGCGCTGGTGGCTCACGAGCACGAGTCGCTGGACCGGGCCCGCTGCCGCAGGCGTGAGCTCCTGCTCGGTGCGCTGCGGTCGCTCCGCCCGGCCGCGGTCGTCGTCGAGCTCTTCCCGTTCGGCCGCCGGCGCTTCGCCGACGAGCTCGTGCCTCTGCTCGAGGCGGCGCACCTCGCCGAGCCGCGACCCGTGGTCGTCTCGAGCGTCCGCGACATCCTCGTCGGGCGTGGGCCGGACCAGGAGGCGCACGACACGATCACCTGTGTCCTGGCCAACCGGTACCTCGACGCGATCCTCGTCCATTCGGATCCACGCTTCGCCCGCCTGGAGGAGTCGTTCCGGCCGCGCATCCCGCTCCGCGTCCCGGTCAGGCACACGGGGTTCGTCGTGCCCGAGGCGGAGGACGTCCAGGCTGCCCGCTCGCCGGAGCCGCGCGTGGTCGTCTCCGCCGGGGGAGGGCTCGTCGGCGGGCCGCTCCTGCGCACGGCGCTCGAAGCCGCGCCCCTCCTCCCGCCGGATCTACGCCTTGACGTCGTCGCCGGGCCGTTTCTCCCCGAGGAGGACTGGGCCGCGCTCCGACGCGCCGCCGAGAGTCTCCCCGCCGTTCGGCTGCGCCGGTTCGTCCCCGACCTGGGCCAGAGGATCCGGTCTGCCACCGCGTCGGTGAGCCAGTGCGGCTACAACACGGCGCTCGATCTCCTCAGGGCGGCGGTGCCGGCGCTGGTCGTGCCGTTCGCAGAGGGAAGGGAGGACGAGCAGACCCGGCGTGCGGAGCGGCTCGAACGGCAGGGAGCCCTGCGCGTCCTGCCGGCTGACTGGCTGGAGCCGGCGGTGCTGGCCCGCGAGATCCGTGCGCTCCTCGACTTCGAGCCGCGCCGGATCGACCTCGACCTGACGGGCGCGGGAACCAGCGCGGCCGCACTCGCCGAGTTCGCGCGGGGCTCCGTGCCGCTGGAGACGGCGTCCCGATGACCTCTGCGCGGCAGCTCCTGCGTCCGTATGTCCGCAAGGAGTGGAAGGCGCTCTCCGGCGCCGGCCTGCTCGCCGTCGCGGCGGCGATCGCGGATCTCGCGCGGCCCTGGCCGCTCAAGTTCGTGCTCGACTACATCGTCCTCGGTCATGCGGGCGCGTTCGCGCTCGGAGATCGGGAGATCGTGCTCCTCGCCGGGATCGGCGGGCTCATCCTCGCGATCGCCCTCGTCTCTGCCTTCGCCGAGAACACGTCGAGCCTGTGGCTCCAGCGCGCCGGCGAGCGCATCAGCCACGAGATGCGCGTGAACGTCTACGACCGGCTGCAGCGGCTCTCGCTGCGCTTCCACGCGCAGCGGCAGAAGGGCGATCTCGTCACCCGGGTCACGGGCGACGCCAACGCGGTGGGCGACATGTTCGCCACCTCGCTCGGGAACGTCGTGCAGGCCGCGGTGCTGCTCCTAGGGATGCTGATCGTGACGTTCCTTCTCGATCCGCTGCTCGCATTCGCCTGGCTCGCGGTCGTCCCGTTCCTCGCCATCGTGGCCGTCACGTTCCGCGTCCGGATTCGGACGGCCGCTCGGCACCAGCGTGCCCAGGAGGGCGCAATCGCGTCCGTTGCGAACGAGGCGCTCTCGGCGATGGCCGTCGTGAAGGCCTACGGGTCGGAACGCTTTGAGCTCGAGCGGGTGCAGGAGCGGAGCGAGCGGCGGATGGAGCTCGGGATGGAGGCCTCGCGCCTCCAGGCCCACTTCAACACGTACGTCGGGATCCTGAGCGCCGTCGGCACCGCGGCTGTGCTCGTGCTCGGTGTCTTCCGCGTCGCCGCCGGGGCGATCACCCCCGGCGATCTCGTCGTCTTCGTCTCCTACGCGAAGAAGGCCGACAGCCCGCTGCGGCACATCGCCCGCGAGTCGGTGCGGATCGCGCGCTCGATGGCCCGCGCCGAGCGCATCGCCGAGATCCTGGCCGCCGACGGGCTGCTCGAGGAGCGGTCGGGCGCCTATCGCGGGGCCCGCGCGGAGGGCGAGATCGTCTTCGACCAAGTCTCCTTCGCCTACGACGAGTCGCGCCCCACGCTGCGCGACGTCTCCCTGCGGGTGCCGAAGGGCTCCCGGCTGGCCGTCGTCGGCCCTTCGGGCGCGGGGAAGTCGACCCTCGCGGCCCTCGTCGCGCGGCTCTACGACCCGGGGGAGGGGCGCGTCCTGATCGACGGCCACGACGTTCGCGACTGCTCCTTCGACTGGCTGCGAACGCAGGTCGGCGTCCTCCTCCAGGACACCGTGCTCTTCACGGGCAGCGTGCGGGAGAACATCGCCTACGGCGCCGAAGTGAGCCCGGACGACGTCGTCGAGGCCGCCCGGGCTGCGGCCGCGAACGACTTCGTTGCGAGGCTTCCTCGAGGCTACGACACCGAGCTCGGGCCGCAGGGCGTGGGCCTTTCCGGCGGCCAGCGACAGCGGCTCGGGATCGCGCGGACGCTCCTCCGCGACCCTCCGATCCTGCTCCTCGACGAGCCGACGACGGCGCTCGACGCAGAAGCCGAGGCGCAGCTGCTCATAGGCCTGGACCGGCTCATGCAGGGGCGTACGACGATCCTCATCACGCATTCGCTCGCGCTCGCGCGCCGTGCTGACCGGGTGGTCGTGATCGAGGCCGGGCGGATCGTCGCCGAGGGGCCTCCCGACGTGGTCCTCGCCGAGGGCGCGCCCGGTCTCGAGCCGCCCCGGCCGTCGATCGCGCAGGCGGCCGTACCGGAGGACCCGGCGCTCCCGCAGCTCAACCGCCTGCTCGAGGTCGACGAGATGCTCCCGGTGCTCGCCCGCTCGCTGGGCCGCCCGGCGTCGCTCGAGGACGTTTCGGTCGCCCGCGTGTCGTACAAGCCGGGCCGGCGGGTCGCCGTGCATTTCAGCGCCGTCGTCGACGGTCGGCGCCACGACGCCGTCGTGCGGGCAGGCGCGGCGAACGGCGCCGCGTTCCGGAACGGGAGCCTCGCGGAGCAGGTGAACGGCCGCTCGCCGGCGGCCACGCCGGTAGTCGAGGACGACGAGGTCGGGGCCGTGATCAGCTGGCTTCCCTTCGACCCTGCCCTCCCGGCCTTGACCGAGGCGCCCGCGGAGCTCGCCCGGCGGTTCGCCGAGGCCGGGCTCGAGCTACCCAACAGCGCCGTCGAGCCG
>DAITAN010000073.1:0-9782 GCA_036824235.1 Gaiellaceae bacterium
GAGGAGGACGACCAGGGCGGCGCCGGCCGCGATCGCGTGACGCCGGGTGAGGGACGGCAGGCGCCTCTCCGCGCGCGGGACGAGCCCGAGGAGGCCGTAGGCCGCGCCCCAGGCAGCGGCAGCGCCGAACACGAGGGCGAGGCCGAGCTGCCAGCCGTCGGCCACCCGCGCGCTGTGCGAGGCCCCGTCGTCGGCGATCCCCGGCTGCGTGAAGGCCCAGAGCGCGACGGCGCCTCCGACGGGAACGCCGGCGAGCAGGATCGCCGCAGACTCGAGCCGTCCGGGCGCGAATGCGAGCCACAGGGCTCCGGCGACCACCGCCGCCAGAATCCCCGAGCGCGAGTAGGTGAGCAGGATTCCGACGACGAGCCCGAAGAGGAAGACGGCGGCGAGCGCGCGCACCCAGCGGCGTCGCAGCTCGCCGCCGAGCCAGAGCGTCAGCGGCACGCCCATGGCGAAGAGCAGCGCTAGCGCGTTCCAGAAGCCGACGGGCGCCCGGAGCCGTGCCATCCGCGCCCCGTCCGGGTACAGGTCGGGGATCACCTTCCCGGCCAGCGCGATCACGAGCGCCGCCGCCACGAGCAGGGCCAGCGCCCCGGCCGCGTGGCGCCGGCTGACGATCGTCCCCGCGAAGAGTCCGAGGACGGCGAACGCGAGATAGGCGAGGCCGCGATTGAAGAAGATCCACGAACGGTCGGGCGCGAGTGACCACCAGACGCTCACGCCCGCCCAGAGGACGAGCCCGGCCATGAGGACGAGGCTTGCGGTACCGAGGCCGCTCGGCCGCGGAAGGGGAAGGAGACCGGCGAGTGCCGCCGCGAGGGAACCGAGTGCGAGGACGACCGCGAGGCCGCCGATCCAGAGGAGCCGATCGTCCGTCGATCCGCCGCCTACGAAGATCGCCGCCGCGACCAGGGCGCCGAGGCCGCCGGCGACCGCGAGGGGAGCCAGGCTCTGAGCCTTGGAGGCCGGGGTGGTTGCGCTCGGAACGGGCCGGGCCCCGCGCTCCAGAGCCGCTCGCATCCGGGCTGACGCTAGCAGACGTTTCCTGGAGTCGACTTTCACTCACTCCTTACATCCCGTCGCATACGATGGGCGTTGCCATCCTGATGAAGGGGCTCATCCAGATGGTCGTCCTGCCGCTCGTCGCGGCTGGGGTCTTCCTGCTCGTCGGCGCCGCGCCCGCGGCCGCTGCCAAGCCATGCTGGCAGGCGGTCATCGACGACTGGGCCGACAACACGCGCGTCGACGGCCGCTACGAGATTCACTGTTACCGCGACGCGCTCAGGCGCTTGCCTGAAGACATGCGGGCCTATTCCTCGGCGCCCGACGACATCGCCCGCGCGATGCGCGATGAGATCCGCCGGCAGCAGCAGCAGGAGGCGGCTCCCGAGGACCAGCAAGCCGCGCCGGCGCCCACAGACACCGGGGGCTCGGGCAAGCCGCCGAAGCCCAAGAAGCAGGCGCAGGAGGACGACGCGCTGCCGTACGTCGGGACGGTCATCGGCGACGAGGCCCAGGGCGCAGAAGACGGGATCTTCGCCAAGGCGCTCGACGAGATCGGCCCCTCGAACTCGAGCTCGTTCCCGCTTCCGCTGCTCATCCTGGGCGGCATCACGGGCCTGCTCCTGCTCGCCGGCGGGCTCGGCTACATCCTTAAGCGAGGAGCGCCCCCGCGCTCCCGCCCGCGCTAGCGAAAAGCCCTGCAAATCACGCGCGGACAACTCCGTCCGACCCCCCTTCTACTCTGCTTGGTCCCCCGCCCGTAGGGGCCGGTCAGACAGATACCCTTGGAGGAGAACATGGCGTCCGCAGCGCGCACCCAAACAGCACCCGTCATCGAGGACGAGATGCTCCAAAACGCCGTCTCCGACGCGGCGAAGGCCTGCGGCGTGCGCCGCTACTTCACCATTCCCGGACGCGACCCGTTCGACGAGATCGACTGGGAGACGCGCGACGCGTTCATCCCCGGCAAGGACGGGCCGGTCTTCGAGCAGAAGGGCGTCGAGTTCCCGAAGTTCTGGTCGCAGACGGCCACGAACATCGTCGCGCAGAAGTATTTCCGCGGCCGCATGTCCTCGCCCGAGCGCGAGTCGAGCGTGCGCCAGATGATCGGGCGCGTCGTCGACACGATCGGCGCCTGGGGGCGCAAGGGTGGCTACTTCGAGGACGACGAGCAGGCCGAGACCTTCGAGGCCGAGCTCAAGGCGATCCTCGTCAACCAGCTCGCCTCCTTCAACTCGCCGGTGTGGTTCAACGTCGGCTTCGAGGAGAGCCCGCAGGCGAGCGCGTGCTTCATCCTCTCGATCGAGGACTCGATGGAGTCGATCCTCGACTGGATCCGGCGCGAGGGAGTCATCTTCCGCGGCGGCTCCGGGTCGGGCGTCAACCTCTCGCAGCTGCGCTCCTCCAAGGAGCAGCTCTCCAAGGGCGGCTACGCCTCAGGCCCGGTCAGCTTCATGCGCGGCGCCGACGCCTCCGCCGGCACGATCAAGTCGGGCGGCAAGACGCGGCGCGCGGCCAAGATGGTCGTCCTCGACATCGACCACCCCGACGTCGAGGAGTTCATCTGGTGCAAGGCGCACGAGGAGGAGAAGGCGCGCGTCCTCGAGGCGAACGGCTACGACATGTCGCTCGACTCGCCCGACTGGGCTTCGATCCAGTACCAGAACGCCAATAACTCCATCCGCGTCACCGACGCATTCATGGAGGCGGCCGAGAAGAACGAGGACTGGAACCTGACCGCGCGCACCGACGGCGGTGTCGTCGCCACGCTGCCGGCACGCGACCTGCTCCGGCAGGCCGCCGAGGCGGCCTGGAAGTGCGCCGATCCGGGCGTCCAGTACGACACGACGATCAACTCGTGGCACACGCTCCCGAACACGGGCCGCATCAACGCGTCCAACCCGTGCTCGGAGTACATGTCGATCGACGACAGCGCGTGCAACCTCGCGTCGATCAACCTGATGAAGTTCCGCCGCGAGGACGGCGACCTCGACGTCGAGGGCTTCGCGCACACGGTCGACACCGTCTTCCTCGCGCAGGAGATCCTCGTCGGCTACTCGAGCTATCCGACGCCCGAGATCGACAAGAACGCGAAGGCCTATCGCCAGCTCGGCCTCGGCTACGCGAACCTCGGCGCCTTCCTCATGTCCCGCGGCTTCGCCTACGACTCCGACGAGGGGCGCGCGTTCGCGGCCGGGGTGACCGCGCTCATGACCGGCCGCGCCTATCGCAAGTCGGCCGAGATCGCCGGCCGCATGGGCCCGTTCGCCGGCTACCAGCCGAACGCCGCCGCCATGCTCGGCGTCATCGCCAAGCACCGCGCGTCCGTGGGCAACATCGAGCACCCCGACTCCGTGCCGAACGACCTCCTGAGCGCCGCCCGCCAGTCCTGGGACGACGCGCTCAACCTGGGCGAGGTGGCCGGCTTCCGCAACGCGCAGGCGACCGTGCTCGCGCCCACCGGGACGATCAGCTTCATGATGGATTGCGACACGACCGGGGTCGAGCCCGACTTCTCGCTCGTGAAGATGAAGAAGCTCGTCGGCGGCGGCGACCTCACGATCGTGAACAAGACCGTCCCGATGGCTCTCGACCGCATCGGGTACGCGCCCGAGGAGCGCGACCAGATCGTCGCATTCATCGACGACCGCAACACCGTCGTCGGCGCGCCGCACCTGAAGACGGAGCACTACCCGATCTTCGACTGCGCCATCGGCGAGCGCGCGATCCACCACATGGGCCACGTGAAGATGATGGGCGCCGTCCAGCCCTTCATCTCGGGCGCCATCTCAAAGACGGTCAACCTCCCCGAGGAGACGACGGTCGACGAGGTCTCCGGCCTCCTCCTCGACGCGTGGAAGCTCGGCGTCAAGGCGATCGCCATCTATCGCGACAACTGCAAGGTCGCCCAGCCGCTCTCCAAGAAGAGCGAGAAGGCCTCGCCGCCCGTTCCCAAGGAGGACCGGCGCCGGCTCCCCGACGACCGCACCGAGATCGGCCGCAAGTTCCGCGTCGGCGACTACGAGGGCTACATCCACGTCGGCCTCTACGACGACGGCTCGCCCGGCGACATCTTCGTCGACATCGCCAAGGAGGGCACGACCCTCGCCGGCCTCATGAACGCGTTCATGATCTCGGTTTCGCTCGGCCTCCAGTACGGCGTCCCGCTCGAGGTCTACGTGAGCAAGTTCGCCCACATGCGCTTCGAGCCGAGCGGCCTCACGAACGACGCAGACATCCGCGCCGCGAAGTCCCTCGTCGATTACATCTTCCGCTGGATGGGCAAGAAGTTCCTCGACACGGACACGCAGCAAGAACTCGGCATCCTGAGCCCCGAAGTCCGCAAGCGCCTAGCCGAGGCCCACAACATCCTGGAGAACGGCGGCTCGACGGACGCAGAGGCCCTGCAGGCTCCGCCCCCGGGCCAGACCGCCCTCTTCAACGCGTTCGAGGACGCAGTCGAGTGTGCCAAGTGCGGCGGCCGGATGGTTCGGACGGGCTCGTGCTACACGTGCCGGGACTGCGGCCAGAACACCGGCTGTAGCTGAGGCCTCATCGGGCGAATACGGCCTGGTGGATCCACTTCCATGAGGGCGTGGTTACCGGGATTCGGCCGCGCATTAGGGACGTTCGGCCGGCGCGGCTGCCGGCCCACGGGAAAATTGTAAGAATCGGCACCTTGCGGCCTACTTCGGTAAATCCCTGCTCGCGAGACTGCGTGTCTCGCCTTCTGAGAGGCTGGGCGGCTCCCGCCGTGCCTTGGTGCGATGACTGAGCTTGAAACGCTCATCGAGAGTGGAACTTCGACAGAGGTTCGTATCCCTGTCCACATTAGTTACGAGATCATTCGGCTCTTTTCAGAAGGCCTGTACCAAAGTCCTCAGAAGGCCATCGAAGAACTCGTTAGCAACAGCTATGACGCTGAGGCGGGCGCCGCACATGTCCTACTTCCTCGTGAAGACGAGGAAGCCGAGCCTCTGCAGCCGCTGTGGGTTATCGATAACGGCAATGGAATGGATGCGGCCGGCTTTTTCCAACTCTGGCGGGTCGCTGACTCCACCAAGACCGACGTCGATCCTGCGGCGACGGAGCGTCCGCCGATTGGGCAGTTTGGCATCGGCAAGCTCGCTGCCTACGTTCTTGCATGGCGTCTGACTCACATCAGCAAGGCCGATGGCGTAATCCGGTCGACTTCGATGAACTTCCGCGACCTGACGTCGCTTCACCAGTACGAACCTCATGACCCCTTCGATCTTCAACTCTTTGAGCTCAGTGAAGATCAAGCTAAGTCGGTCCTCGCTGACATCGAGGAGAGGGACACTGCCGCTTGGCAGCTCATGTTCGGTAAGAAGAGCTCACCGACTTGGACGGCCGCGGCGCTAAGTGACTTCCGAGAGCTATACCAGCGGCTGTCGGCAGGCCGGCTCTCATGGGTGCTAAGCACAGGACTTCCGCTTCACTCCAAGTTCGCGATTTGGCTTGACGGCGTTCAGCTCGAGTCCAGCAAGGCCCGCCTAAGGTCGATAGTCGATTATGAAGTGGGCGGCGAAGACTCAGTGGCCGACTCACTGGGTCTCGTCTCCAGCACGGAAGGCATAGCGATTCCAGGCATTGAGGGCGTAATAAGTGGCACCGCATCGATTTTCGAGAAGCGTCTAACGGAGGGGAAATCAGATCAGTACGACCGAAGTCACGGATTCTTCATCCGTGTGCGAGGTCGCGTGATCAACCTCGAGGACGAGCTGTTTGGGCTAGACGCACTGAACCACGCTGCGTGGGCCCGATTTTCGATGGAGATCGTCGCTGATGGCCTTCGCGACCACCTGCTGTCATCGAGAGAGGGCGTCCGCGAGTCTGAGCCAATCACACTACTTCGTAGATACCTGCACGGCGTATTCAATGTCTGCCGTCGCGCGTATGAGGATTGGAGTGAGCGAGAGCTAGCTGGGCTGGATCTCGATCAACTGCTAAGAGACGCCCCGAGCCTTTTTATCACCGACCCCCTTCTCTCCGGCGTGACAAGTGTGGTCGATGCCAAGCAAGAGTCCTATTACATAGCGCTCCCGGACATCCCGGAAACGACAGAGGACCAGGAGTGGCTCGAGGCGTTTGCTAGGCAGGTCGCCGAGACACCAATATCCCGTGTTCTGTTTGAGGCGACTGGCCGATTTGACCGGGCGCTGCACTTCGTCCCAGACACCAGAACGCTTGTGATGAACACCGAGCACCCCTTCATCGACAAACTCATTTCCGGCGGCCGCAATCGGAGTGCAGCAACGCTATTTGGATCTGCGGAGGTGCTTCTTGACGTGCTGCTTCAGGAGCAGGGCGTGAGCACCGCGAGGCGTATCGACCTGTTTGATGATCGTGATCGTGTCCTTCGGCTCTTGGCCGGCGATCAACCCTCAACCGCCGCTGAGGTGTTGAGACTTCTGGCGGTTGCGAATCGGAATGAAACGGCGCTCGAGCGTGCCGTCGGAGCTGCCTTTCAGGTGCTCGGGTTCGAGTACGAGCGCCGTGGTGGCAGCGAAGAGGGCACTGATGGAGTGCTCTACGCTCGCCTAGGACGTGGAAGTGAC
This sequence comes from Gaiellaceae bacterium, assembly GCA_036824235.1. Classification (GTDB taxonomy): domain Bacteria; phylum Actinomycetota; class Thermoleophilia; order Gaiellales; family Gaiellaceae; genus JAIBJN01. The sequence goes on from DAITAN010000073.1 coordinate 6,585, forward strand.
ACCTTGGCCGACTACAAGGTTGTGTATGACGCCAAGCAGACAAACGGCCCATCGGTGCCCGCCAGCAAGATAAATCTGGGCAGCCTTGAGGATTTTCGTGACACGGAGAAGGCGGCATTCGCGTTCTTCCTCGCCAATGAGTATGCAGCCCAATCAGATCCGACCGGCAAGTTGAATCGGTTAGTGACCGCAGCGACGACCGGCAAGAACCCGAAGCCTCTAACACTTCTTCGGCTCGTCGACTTACGGAAGCTTGTGGAGCTCCACTACCTCTACGGCGTAACACTTACGCGGCTACGCGGACTCTTCGAGGACGCCCACACAGTGCCACAAGTGGCAGAGTGGATCACACAGCTTGAGGCAGAGCTCTCAGAGCAGGAACCTCAGGTGCCGCTTCAACGCCTGTTGGTAGGAATCGAGGAAGCAAAAACCGATCCGAAGGCTAGACCTAATGTTTACACAGTCCGAGCCATCGATCCCGAACTCCGCCACTTTACGCCAGAGCGCTTGGTGGCAGCGCTCGAGGCGGTAGAGACCATCATTGGTAATCGGTGGATCGAGGTCGAACGTGGTGGAGATGTTCTTCTCCACCACACAGCAAGCCAGATTGTGGCGGAGGTTGAGCGCCACCTACGGGACATGCTCGGGGTTGATGCGCTGCCCTTGGCGCGGCCCAGCGATCCTGTCGCAGCATCAGAGGTCGACCCGTAGTGCGCCCGATTCACCCCTTTCCAGCCCGGATGGCTCCAGAAGTAGCAGGCGAGGTTCTGGCAGGGCTTCGGCCGGCCAGTCGTGTAATTGACCCGATGTGTGGCTCAGGAACGGTCATTCGTCGAGCCGTGGAAGCGGGCCATTCCTGTGTTGGCCGTGATTTGGATCCCTTGGCTGTTCTCATGAGTCGCGCATGGACGTTGCCTATCGAACCGTTTCGCCTCCTCCATGACGCCGAGACGGTTGCAGATCGCGCGCAGTCACAGACACCGCTCGACGGTAGATGGCAATGGCCGGATGAGGAAACAGAAGCCTTCGCGAACTACTGGTTTGCGCCGGTTCAGCGCGAGGCTCTCGGTCGCCTTGCCACGACGGTGCGGGCGTGTCGATTGCGCAGTCGGGATCTACTGATGGTCTGCCTTAGCCGAACGATCATCACGAAGGAAAAGGGCGCGTCGCTTGGTCGTGATGTATCGCATAGCCGTCCGCATCGGGTGGCGGACCAGAATGACTTCGACGTCTACGCCGCGTTTCGTCGAGCAGCGCGCTTCGTAGCTGGGCGCTTGCAACCCGACCTCATTCGAGGCGTCGCTGAGGTGAGCGTCGGCGACGCACGAGACCTCGACGTCAAGACTGATGGCCTATTTGACGCGGCGCTGACCTCACCGCCTTATCTGAATGCGATCGACTACATGCGCGGCCATCGCCTGAGTCTCATATGGCTCGGACACTCGCTGAAGGAGCTTCGGGGGATTCGCGCGGACAATGTCGGAGCAGAGCGCCGCCTCGTTGAAGGAGGGATGGACGTCACTCCCTTCATTCGAGAGGGCTTCTTACCGGAGCGGTACCGTGGTTGGGTTCAACGGTACGCATTCGACGTTCTCGAGATACTTAGCGGGCTACGATCAGTGGTGCGGCCAGGTGGCGCGATAGTAATTGTCGTGGGAAACTCGGTCATAAGAGGGGCGACCGTCGATAACGCCGGCATTATCGCGCAGGCCGCTCACAAGGCGGATCTTCAGATCCAGGACGTGTTTGAGCGTGCGATTCCGGCACGACGTAGATACCTACCTCCGCCCGGAGGCAAGTCTGCTCTTGCAAAACGTATGCGCTCAGAATGTGTTATTACTCTCGCGGTCCCAGGATGAAAACTGGCCTGGCTCTACATGACGTCACTCTGACCCGGCTCGGGTGAGCCCGCTCTCGTAGGCGAAGATCACCGCCTGCACGCGGTCGCGCAGGTGGAGCTTCATGAGGATCCGCTTCACGTGCGTCTTCACGGTCGACTCCTCGATGAAGAGCGCGTCCGCGATCTCGGTGTTCGACAGCCCGCGCGCGACCTGTGCGAGAACCTCCCGTTCACGCGGGGTGAGGTCGTCCACCCGCTCGTCATACGGCGTCTCGGCTGCGGGCTGCTGCGCCATCCGGTCGATCACTCGCCGGGTGACGGACGGCGAAAGGAGCGAGTCGCCGACTGCGACCGTGTGGATGCCGGCGATCAGCTCCTCCGGGCTCGTGCGCTTGAGGAGGAAGCCCGAGGCGCCGGCGTTGAGGGCGCCGAAGATGTAGTCGTCCTGCTCGAAGGTCGTGAGGATCATGACCTTCACGTCCGGCGAGCTTGCAAGCACCTCGCGGGTAGCCGAGATACCGTCGAGGTCGGGCATGCGGACGTCCATGAGGACGACGTCCGGGCTCAAGGCCGGCAGCTGCTCGAGCGCGGCACGTCCGTCGGAGGCCTCGCCGACCACCTCGATGGCGTCGTCGCTGGAGAGCACCGCCTTCAGCCCGGCGCGCATGAGGTCGTCGTCGTCCACGAGCAGGACGCGGACCGGTTCGTCGGTCACGTGCCCTCGCCGTAGGGGAGCCGCGCGCGAAGGCGGAACGCGCCGTTGTCGGCGCCCGCTTCGAGCGTCCCGCCGAGCAGCTGCGCCCGCTCGCGCATGCCGACGATACCGTGGCCGCCGCCGTCGCGGGCAGGTGAGTCGGGCGCGGCCGGGTTGGTCACCGCGATCTCGAGGGAGCTCGGCGCGAACTCGATCGCCACGTCGGCGCTTCCGCGCCCGTGCCAGGCGGCGTTCGTGAGCGCCTCCTGCAGGATCCGGTAGGCCGCCTGGTCGACTGCCGGGCTCAGGGGCCGGCGCGACCCCTCGACGGTGACGGTCACGTCAAGCCCGGACGAGCGAGATCGCTCGGCCAGCGACTCGAGAGCAGCGAGGCCCGGCGGCGGCTCGACCTCGCCCGGCGGAAGATCGTCGCGGAGAGCGCGCACGAGCTGGTCGATCTCGCCGAGCGTGTCGCGCGCGACCTCCTCGACGGTCTCGATTGCCACGCGCGCGCCCGCCGGGTCGCGTTCCTGCAGGACCCTGGCCGCGCCGGCCTGGACGAGGATGACGCTGATCGCGTGCCCGGCGGAGTCGTGCAGGTCGCGGGCGATCCGCATGCGCTCCTCGGCGGCGGCGAGGCTTCGCTCGCGCTCGGCGTCGCGCT
>DAITAN010000436.1:0-2125 GCA_036824235.1 Gaiellaceae bacterium
CTCGGCGTTCCGGAGCCGGAGCTACCCCTCGTCGCTGCTGCCGCCGCCGAGCGGGTCGGCGCCAAGGCCAACCCGCGCGCCGCTTCGCCCGACGAGATCGTCGGCCTCCTCCGCAGCGTCTGGTGATCCGGCCGGCACGGGCCGCGCGACGAGGAAGAGGCGCGTGACCGCAAGGTCGTCGAGGGCGTAGGCCCGAAACCGCGGCGCGAGATTCAGGGCCTTCAACCGCGATGCGCCGGACTCCGGGGCCTGCGCCCGCTCGTCGACGACCGAGAGCCCGGCTGCCGCGAAAGCCTGCAGGAAGTCCGGTCGGCGCAGACGGTTCTGGTGCGACAGCTTCGAATCGAGCAGGCGCCAGGTCCTGTCGGAGTAGCGCAGGAAGTTGTAGGGCGTGAGCCCGCGGTCGGCGTACGAGTAGTGGTCGCAGAGGTCGATCCTGGAGCTCACGAGCCCCTCGGGGCGGAGCAGCCGGCGGCACTCGCGCAGGATCGGCACTAGGTCGGCCGCCGGGATGTGCTCGAGCGTGTTCGTGCTCGTTACGAAGTCGATCGACTCCGCCTCGAGGCCGGTGGCGCGGGCGTCGCGCGGGGCCAGATAGCGGATCCCGAACGCCTCGAGGTCGGCTCCCGAGGCGATCTGTTTCGTGACCGGGTCGCGCACGGGACGGCCTGCATTCTCCTCGAGCTCGCCGCGCAGCCGGCCGAGCCGCTTGAGCGTGAGGTTGACGAGCTCGGGACGGAGGTTCGGCCGGATGTCGACGAGCGTTTGGTACTCGACCCCGAGAGCCCAGTAGGAGAGCGGGATCGCGAGGTCCCAACCGGTTCCGAACTCGTAGAACGTCGCTTCGCCGAGCTCCCGGGGGGTCCCGTGCTCCTCGTAGGCCCGCAGATGACCGAGTGCGCGCGCGAACTTGCGCCGGAAGACGCCCTCGCCCGCAGGCAGGGTGCGCGAGACGCGCCGCTGGAACACGTAGTTCACGCTCTCCGCATGCGGAAGTGCGCCGATTCCCTGCTGAAGAGCTGCCTTCGCCAGCCACCGCATGGCGTCGAGCCAGCATAGGGCAGAATGCCGGGTGTGAGCGACGACTGGCGTATCACGGTGGACTTCGACGACGAGGGCGACGGCACGCAGCTCGTCGAGTGGCTCTCCGCCCGCCGCCTCGAGGCCGAGGAGCGCGAGCGCCTGGGCGGTCGCGTGGTCGTCAGCCGAGACGGGCCGCGCGTCTTCCTCTACGCGGACGAGGAGCAGCCGGCGCGCGATGCCGAGGGCTTCATCCGTGCCCACCTGTCCTCCGAAGGCCGGGTGGCGAACATCTCGCTCGAGCGCTGGCACCCGGTCGAGCAGGACTGGAGGGACGCGTCCGTGGCGCTTCCGGAGACCGAGGACGAGATCCAAGCCGAGCACGACCGCCAGCAGGAGCGCGAGGCCGAGGAGTCATTCGCCAGCGGCCACGCGGAGTGGGAGGTGCGCGTCTCGCTGCCCAGCCACGACGCTACGGAGGCGCTGGCCGCGCAGCTCGAGGCCGAGGGGCTTCCGGTCGTCACGCGCTCCACGTTTCTCCTCGTCGGCGCGGCGAACCGCGACGACGCCGAAGCGCTCGCAGAGCGGCTTCGCGCCGAGTCTCCAGAAGGCGCGAAGGTCGAGGTCGAGCCCGGCGGCGGCATGGTCTGGGAGGTCATGCCGCACAACCCGTTCGCCGTGTTCGGCGGTCTCGGGGCCTGACAGCGGCCGCTCCGTCGGCTACGCTTCTCCTTGTTCGGTTCCGCGAGGAAAGGAGGCTGACAATGGATGTTGCCCCAATGTCGTGCCTCCGCGGTCCCGACGCTTTCTTTTAGCAGCCGAGCCTCCGAAGGCTTGCTCGGGACCGCGGTGAGCCGCGTCCAGAGCCCCTGCCCATGTAAAGGAGACTCAGGTTGCCCTTCGACTTGACGGCACTCGGGTGGAGCCCGAGCCGTGAACAAGAGTTTGAGCTGTATGCCGCCGACGCCCTCGCGCCGGCACGCGTCGCCGCGCAGCATCGCGGTGCCTACGTCGTCTACGCCGCATCCGGCGAGCGGCCCGCCGAGGTTGCGGGCCGGCTTCGCCATGAGGCCACGAGCGCGGTCGACCTGCCCGCGGTCGGCGA
>DAITAN010000437.1:0-2113 GCA_036824235.1 Gaiellaceae bacterium
AGCGAGTCGAGCCCGGCCTCCGCGCGCTCGAGGGCGGCCTCGAGATCGGCCCGGGTCGGGCCTCCTTCGCGTGCCTCGGCGATGCGTGCTCTGGCCCGTTCGAGCGCGTCGCGATCCATGGGCAGTGACTCTACTCTTGGCGTCGGATCGCATGAAAACCTCGGAGCTGGACTACGACCTGCCGCCGGAGCTGATCGCCCAGCGGCCGCTCGAGCGGCGCGACGACTCGCGGCTCCTCGTGGCCGAGCGCGCCTCCGGCGACGTCAGGCACCGTCACTTCCGAGACCTTCGCCACGAGCTTCCCGAGGGGGCGCTGGTCGTCGTGAACGACACCCGCGTGATCTCCGCGCGCCTACGCGTGCGCAGGGAGACGGGCGGGGCGGCGGAGGTGCTGCTGCTCGAGCCGGCCGGCGACGGCCTGTGGGAGGCGCTTGCGCGGCCGACGAAGCGCCTCCGAGCAGGGACGAGGCTCGGACCCGTCGAGCTCGTGGAGCACACCGGCGGCGGACGGTGGCTCGTCCGGCTCGAGGGTGAGCCCGAGGGGGAGGCGCCGCTGCCGCCGTACATCACGGAGCCCCTCGCCGACGCCGAGCGCTACCAGACCGTCTACGCCGACGAGGCAGGCTCCGCCGCGGCGCCGACGGCGGGGCTCCACTTCACGCCCGAGCTCCTCGGCGGGCTTGACGTCGAGCGCATCACGCTCCACGTCGGCCTCGACACGTTCCGGCCCGTGACGGCGGACGACCTCGCCGAGCACGAGATCCACAGCGAGCGCTACCGGGTGGAGCCCGGCGCGTGGGAGCGGATCCGCTCGGCGGAGCGCGTCGTGGCCGTGGGGACGACGACCGTCCGGGTGCTCGAGTCGCTCGCGCGAGGGGCGCCCCTAGAGGGGAGGACGAGCCTCTTCGTGATGCCCGGCTTCGAGTTCAGGCGCGTGGACGCGCTCGTGACCAACTTTCACCTCCCGCGCTCGACCCTGCTCGCCCTGGTCATGGCCTTCACGGGCGTGGAGGAGACACGGCGGCTCTACCGGCTCGCGATCGAGAAGCGGTACCGCTTCTACTCCTTCGGCGATGCGATGCTCCTCCTGTGACCTGCCTTCCCTTCTATCTCCGGGGCACCCAGTCCCACCACCCGCTTTCGACGGTAATGCCGAAAACCGCACCCGTGGCGCGCGGATCGTGCCGAATTGCGCGCGGAGCCGTGCCGTGAGCTTCACGGTGACCGCTACCGACGGCACCGCCCGCGCCGGCGTCCTCCATACGGCGCACGGCGACGTGCCGACGCCAGCGTTCATGCCGGTGGGGACGAAGGCGACCGTCAAGGCGCTCGACCCGGCGCGCCTGCGCGAGCTGGGGACGACGATCCTCCTCGGCAACACGTACCACCTGCATTTCCGGCCCGGTGCCGAGCTGGTCGAAGAGCTCGGCGGCCTCCACCGTTTCATGGCCTGGGACGGGCCGATCCTGACGGACTCCGGGGGCTACCAGGTCTTCTCGCTGCGCGACACGATCGTCGCGGCGGACGACGAGGGCGTGACCTTCCGCTCGGTCTACGACGGCGAGTCTGCGCGCTTCACGCCCGAGCTGGCTGCCGAGATCCAGCGGCGGCTCGGCTCGGACATCGCCATGTGTCTCGACATCTGCCTTCCTGCCGGCGCCACGGCCCGCGACCTGGAGCAGGCCTCCGACCGCACCACCCAGTGGGCGGCGCGCCAGCTCGCCGCACCGCGGGCGGAGGGCCAGCTCCTCTTCGGGATCTCCCAGGGCGGCACCGACGCCGACCTCCGGCGGCGCTCCATCGACGAGATCGCGGCGCTCGGCTTCGACGGCAACGCCCTGGGAGGGCTGAGCGTGGGGGAGGACCGCGCGCTCATGCTCGAGACCGTCGCCTGGACCGCGCCGCTGCTGCCTGTCGAGAAGCCGCGCTACTTCATGGGGATCGGGGACCCAGCCGGGATTCTCGAGGTGGTCGAGCGGGGCGTCGACATGTTCGACTGTGTGCTGCCGACCCGGCTCGGGCGCACGGGCTCGGCGCTGACGTGGGAGGGGCGCCTGAACCTCCGCAACGCCCGCTTCGCGCGCGACGCCGCGCCGCTGCAGGAGGGCTGCCC
>DAITAN010000074.1:0-9759 GCA_036824235.1 Gaiellaceae bacterium
GCAAAGGCTGCCGGAATGTTCTGCGTGGCGGTCCCGGGAACGCATGCGCCGGAGCGGCTCGCCCTGGCGGACGAGCTCGCTCCGGCGCTTGACGTCGAAGCCGTTCGGCGGGCGCTGGCGGGCTAGCCGACCGGCGCCGTCCCGGTCCTCTGCTGGAGCTCCGCCTCGTAGCGCTCGAGCTCCTCCTCGGAGCCCATGCGAACGGGGCCCTTGAACCACTTGCGGGCCGAGATGAACCACCAGCCGCCGAAGATCAGGCCAATGCCGGCGAACCAGAGGATCGTGTAGTTGGTGAAGCGCCAGTCGAACCCTTCCTCCCACGGAAGGCCGATCTTGTACAGCGGGATCAGGAAGATGATCGTGATCAAGGCGACCCATGCGATCGACAGCGGGTCGATCCACTTGTAGTGCTTGCCAAGGCTCCATGCCCTCGGCTCGTCCCAGCTGTCGCCCTTGCGCCAGCGCAGGTAGACGGGGATCACGAAGGCGATGTAGAGGCCGATCACCGCGATCGCCGTGCCGACCGCGTAGCCGACGAAGTAGTTCCAAACCGCGGGGATCATCAGGATGCCCGCGAAGAGCCAGATGCCGAAGACCGACCACACCGGCACGCGGTTCTTCGCGACGCGCCGCCAGAGCTGATGGCCCGGGACGGCGCCGTCGCGCGAGAAGGCGAACATCATCCGCGACGCCGACGTCACGGACGCAGTCACGCAGAAGAACTGTGCGACAACGCAGACGAAGAGCAGCGCCTCCGCCCAGTTCTGCCCCATCGACTCGGCCCAGATCCACGGCACGAGCAGCCCTAGGGCGTTGACGGTGTCGAGCGCCCCTTGGTTACTCGGGATCGCGAACGTCACCGCGACAAGGAGGATCCACCCGAAGATCACGGAGACGACAACGGAGGTCCACATCCCCATCGCCGCCATCCGGGATGCGTTGTTGGTCTCCTCGGCGGTGTGCGCCGACGCGTCGAACCCGGTGATCGTGTACTGCGGGAGCAGCATGCCCAGCCCGAGCACGAGCAGGAACGCGAGCCCGAACTGGGTCGTGCCGTCGCCGAAGCCCGAGTTGTTGATGGTCTGCGTGAACACGTACGAGACCGACTGGTGGTTGTCCGGGACGATGATGAGGATCCCGACGATCACGACGACACCGACCATGTGCCACCACGCCGAGATCATGTTCAGCCCGGACGTCAGGCGGATGTTCAGCAGGTTGATGAGCGCCGCGGCGGACAGGAAGATCGCGTAGAGGATGTACGTCGAGGCATCGAACGACGCGCCGAACCAGTCGTTCATGTGCTCGGTGTACGAGAACCAGAAGTCGAGGAGCGCCTGCCCGAAGAGCGCGAGCCCGTAGCCGATCGCCGCGGTGACCGCGATCTGGCCGATGAGGTTGAACCACCCCGTCGCCCAGCCCCAGCCCGGGCTGCCGAGCTTTGACGCCCAGTAGTAGAGACCGCCGGCCGTCGGATAAGCCGAGGCGATCTCGGCCATGGCGAGGGAGATGATCGTCGCCATGAGGCCGACGAGCAGCCAGCCGAAGACCACCCACATCGGGCCGCCGTGCTCGAAGCCGATGTTGTACGAGGTCAAGCACCCCGCGAGGATCGAGATGATCGTGAACGAGATCGCGAAGTTCCGGAAGCCTCCCATGCCGCGGAACAACTCCTGGGCGTAGCCGAGCTTGTGGAGGATCTGCTCGTCCTCCGACCTATGGTGACCCCCCGATTCGGGCCGTGTGGTCATTTCGCCTCCTATTTTCGGCGGCCTGGGCGGGGTTTCTACGCCGCTCGGGGAGTTCCTGTCAAGCCCGCGGGAGCCGCGTAGACTCCCGATCCATGCTGACGCTGGACGAGCTCACGAAGGCCGTCGGCGACGGTTCGATCGACACGGTCATCGTCGCCTTCACGGACATGCAGGGGCGCCTGATGGGCAAGCGCCTCCACGGGGAGTTCTTCGTCGAGGAGCACATCGCCGACCACGGGGTCGAGGGCTGCAACTACCTGATGGCGCTCGACATGGAGATGGACCCGACCCCCGGGTACGACATCGCGAGCTGGGAGCAAGGCTTCGGCGATTTCGCGCTCGAGCCGGATGTGGCCACACTGCGTCGGATCCCCTGGCTGGAAGCGACGGCGCTCGTGCTCTGCGACGTCGCGTGGCAGGACGGACGACCCCTCGCGCCCTCGCCGCGCCAGGTTCTCAAGCGCCAGGTCGAGCGTGCGGCCGAGCTCGGCTTCACGCCCATGTTCGGATCGGAGCTCGAGTTCTACCTCTTGAAGGAGAGCTACGAGGAGGCCCACGCGAAGCACTACCGCGACCTGACGCCGTCGGTGCCGTACATCCTCGACTACCACATCCTCGCCACCACCTACGACGAGTCCCTGCTCCGCCAGATCCGCAACGGGATGCAGGGCGCCGGGATCAAGGTGGAGACCTCGAAGGGCGAGGCCTGGCCCGGCCAGCAGGAGATCAACTTCCGCTACGCGGACGCGGTCACGATGGCGGACAACCACACCATCTACAAGAACGGCGCGAAAGAGATCGCCTATCTGAACGGCTGCTCGATCACCTTCATGGCCAAGCCCGACCACACATGGATCGGGAACTCCTGCCACATCCATTCGAGCCTCTGGCGCGACGGCGAGAGCGCGTTCGCCGGGGAGTCGGACACGTTCAAGCACTACCTCGCCGGCCAGATCGCGTGCCTCAAGGAGCTGGCGATCTTCCTCGCGCCGACGATCAACTCGTACAAGCGCTTCGCGGCAGGGAGCTGGGCGCCGACGACGCTCGCGTGGGCGCACGACAACCGCACGTCCGGGTTCCGCATCGTCGGGCACGGCCCGGCCCTCCGCACCGAGACGCGGATCCCGGGAGGAGACGCCAATCCGTACCTGGCTTTCGCCGCACTCCTCGCAGCAGGGCTGCACGGGATCGAGAACGAGCTGGAGCTGCCGCCGGCGCTCGAGGGGAACGCGTACGAGTCGGACGCCGAGCGCTTCCCGCACTCGCTGCGGGAGGGGATCGCCGCACTCGAGGAGGGGACGATGGCGCGCGCCGCGCTCGGCGACGACGTCGTCGACCACTACCTGAACTACGCGCGCACGGAGCAGCGCCTCTTCGACGAGGCGGTCACCTGCTACGAGCGCGAGCGCATGTATGAACGCGGCTAGCCGGCCGTTCGCCGCCGTCCGCTTCGCCCGGCCGACCGACCAGCTCGACGACGTGCTCCGTTTCTACGAGGAGGGCCTCGGCCTGAAGCGCATCGACTCGTTCGAGGATCACGCGGGCTACAGCGGCGTCATGCTCGGGCTCCCGGGCGAGGAAGTGCATCTCGAGCTGACCACGCACGAGGAGGGCAGCCCCGGGCCGGCTCCGACCCGCGACAACCTGCTCGTCCTCTACATGACCGACCGAGACGCGATCGCGGCGATCGAGACCCGGATGCGGGCGCTCGGCCACGACCCGATCGAGCCCGAGAATCCCTACTGGAACGACGATCTGTCGTTTGCTGATCCTGACGGCTGGCACGTTGTGCTCCGCTACGTAGACTCGTAGCGATGCGCCCGATCGTCGGTATCACGAGCTACGCCGAGGAGGCCCGCTGGGGCGTCTGGGAGCTGCCGGCGGCGCTCATCCCGCTCTCGTACGTCCGCGCGGTCGAGAAGGCCGGCGGGCGTGCACTGCTCGTTCCGCCCTCGGCCGAAGGGGTCGCGGAGACCCTGGACGCCCTCGACGGGCTCATCTTCTCCGGCGGGGCCGATCTCGACCCCGAGAGCTACGGCGCCGAGGCGCACCCGGCGACGAACGGGACGCGGCCCGAGCGCGACAGTGCCGAGCTCGCTCTGCTCGAGGGCGCGCTCGCCCGTGACATGCCCGTTCTGGCCGTCTGCCGCGGGAGCCAGGTGCTGAACGTCGCCCGAGGCGGCGACCTCGTCCAGCACCTTCCCGAGGTCGTCGGACACGAGGGGCACAAGCACACGCCCGGCGTATTTGCCGACCACGGCGTCGAGATCCTCCCGGGGACGCGCTTGAGCGATGTCGTCGGCGAGCACGCGCCGGTCAAGAGCCATCACCACCAGGGCTACGGTCGGCTGGGCGAGGGATTGCGCGAGGCCGCGCGGGCCGACGACGGCACCGTCGAGGCGATCGAGGATCCGACGCGCCGCTTCGCCCTCGGCGTCCTCTGGCACCCGGAGGAGGGCGAGGACGCGGCCCTCTTCGAGGCGCTCGTCTCCGAGGCCAAGCGCTACCGGGAGGAACGCCGATGATCACCGTGCTCAACCCGGCGACCGAGGAGCCGATCGTCGAGCTTCCGGAGCCGGGGGTCGAGGAGACCGACGCCGCAGTGGCGCGTGCGAAGGCCGCCTTCCCCGCGTGGCGCGCCGTCGCCCCCTCCGACCGCGCCCGCCTGCTGCGGCGGCTGGCGACGCTCGTCGAGGAGCACGGCGAGGAGCTCGCCCGCATCGAGTCGCAGAACGTGGGCAAGCCGATCGCCGGCGCACGCGGCGAGATCGGCATGGTCGCCGAGGTCTTTCACTTCTACGCCGGCGCAGTCGACAAGCACCACGGCGAGACGATCCCGGTTGCCGGCGGGGTCGACCTCACCTTCCGCGAGCCGCTCGGCGTCGTCGGGCTGATCGTTCCCTGGAACTTCCCGCTCAACATCTCGAGCTGGAAGCTCGGCCCCGCGCTCGCGTGCGGGAACACGGTCGTCCTCAAGCCGGCCGAGTTGACGCCCCTCTCCGCGCTGCGGCTCGCCGAGCTCGCGCTCGAGGCCGGCATCCCGGAGGCCGTGGTCAACGTCGTCGCCGGCAAGGGCTCGGTCGTCGGCCAGCGGATGGTCGAGCATCCGGACGTCGCCAAGATCGGCTTCACGGGCTCGACCGAGGTCGGCCGCCGGGTGATGGAAGGCGCGTCGGCGACGATCAAGCGCGTCACGCTGGAGCTCGGCGGGAAGTCCGCCAACGTCGTCTTCGCGGATGCCGACCTCGAAAAGGCTGCGGCCGCCGCTCCGTACGCCGTGTTCGACAACGCCGGCCAGGACTGCTGCGCTCGCTCGCGCATCCTCGTCGAGCGCTCCGCCTACGACCGCTTTCTGGAGCTGCTGGTCGACGCGACGCGCGGCGTCAAGGTCGGCGACCCCGCGGACGAGTCGACCGAGATGGGACCGCTGATCTCCGCCGCCCATCGGGAGACCGTCTCGTCCTTCGTCGACGGCGAGACGGCTTTCCAGGGCGATACGCCGGACGGCGCCGGCTTCTGGTTCCCGTGCACGATTGTCGAGGCGACCAACGACGACCGGATCGCACGCGAGGAGGTCTTCGGCCCCGTTGCGGCCGTGATCCCGTTCGCGGACGAAGAAGAAGCGCTGCGCCTCGCCAACGACACGCCCTACGGCCTTTCGGGCTCCATCTGGACGCGCGACGGGGCACGGGCGCTGCGCGTGGCGCGCGGCCTCGAGTCGGGCGTCCTCTCGGTCAACTCGAACAGCTCAGTGCGGGTGTCGACGCCGTTCGGCGGCTTCAAGCAGTCCGGCTTCGGCCGCGAGCTCGGCCTCCACGGCCTCGAGGGCTACTCCGAGGTCAAGAACGTGTACATCTCGACGGACTAGCTCAGACAGCACGGACGCCTCAGCCAGATCGCTCCTAGCCGGTTCGTCCGCAGACCTCGAAACCGTAGGCCCGCGCGACCGTGTTCCCCCGAGCCACCGCCTGGCCGTACTCCTCGACTGTGCTCGCGGAGATGTCGTCGCCGCCCTCCAGGGTCGCCTCGATCTCACGTGCGATTGCCAACCCGTCATCGATGCTCTCGACGAACTGCCCAACCCGGTCCTCGTCTCCCTGTGGGGGGTCGACCTGCGCAACCTGTTCTCGGAACGACTCGGTTACGCGAATCTGCTCGCCCCAGAAGCTTGCCGCCCGCTCGAGGAATTCCGCCTTCGGGAGCTCTTCGCCCTGGGCTTGAAGCTCCTGCGCCTGTCGCTGAAGCTCGGCGGCCTCCGCCTGGACATCGGCGCAGATCGCATCGACCTGCGCGATGTACTCCTCCTTCGCCGCCGTGTCGACCGCGGTCTGCGCCTCGGTCGTGCTGCCGGTCGTCTCCTCGCCCCCGTTGCCGCAGCCCGCAAGGACCACTGCGACGAGCACGGCGGGCGCGGTGAGTCGCCAGGCGAGCTTCATGGTGTCCCAAACGACCCGAGAGGCGAAATCGTTACGCCTTTGGATTCCTGCCCCCGTCGCTGTGGTGCAGCGTCACCGGGCTGCGACTATTCTCTGACCTAGGTCAGAGATGTCGAGATCCGACGACGTCGCGCGCGTGCGCAGCTTCAACCGTCTGGTGACGCGCCAGCTCGGCGTGCTGAACGACCGCTATCTCGGCCGTCGCCCGCTCGGCGAAGGCCGAGTGCTCTTCGAGATCGGCGCGGACGGGGCCACCCCTCGGGACGTGCGCGCCCGGCTCGGCCTCGACTCGGGCTATCTCTCGCGCCTGCTCGGCTCGCTCGAGCGCGAGGGCCTGATCGAACGGAGCGCGAACCCGGCAGACCGGAGGACGACCCGCCTGCGCCTGACGCGGGCCGGGCAGGCCGAGCTGGACGAGCTCAACCGAATCTCCGATGAGCTCGCGGGCTCGGCGCTCGCGCCGCTGAGCGAGGAGCAGCGCGGCCGGCTGCTGGCCGCGCAAGCCGAGGTCATGCGGCTGCTGGCGGTCTCGATGGTCTCGGTCGTGCGGGAAGACCCGTCTTCGGCGGACGCGCGCTGGTGCCTCGGCCACTACTTCGCAGAGCTCGGCAAGCGGTTCGAGGAGCCCTTCGACCCGGCGCTGACGCTGCCCGCCGACCGCAAGGGGCTGGTGCCTCCGACCGGTGCGTTCCTCGTCGCGCGCATCAACGGCCAGCCGGCCGGCTGCGGCGGGCTGAGGACGCTGGCTCCAGGAGTCGGCGAGCTCATGCGCATGTGGGTCGACGGCGCGCACCGCGGGCTGGGGATCGGCAAGCGGCTCCTGTCGGCTCTCGAGGACGAGGCGGTCGTGCTCGGCCACACGCACGTGCGTCTGTATACGAACCGCTCACTCGACGAGGCCAAGGCCATGTACCGCGCGGCCGGCTACGTCGAGATCGACCGCTACAACGACGATCCTTACGCGCACCACTGGTTCGAGAAGCACTTGCACTAGCGCCAAAACAACGCTTACAACCGATCGGGATACTGATCGCGTCGGAACGGGCACGTACTCTTGGACGAGATGAGACGCATCGCCCTCATCCCCCTGCTTCTCCTCGCGCTCGCCGCCGGCGGCTGCGGCGCGGGCACCGAGAGCGACGACGCTGTCGACACCGAGACGGGGCAGCAGGAAGCTGCGCCGATCGCGGCGAGCCAGGTCGTCCAGCAGTTCCTGGAGTCCGACGAGGGCGCGCAGCTCCAGGAGACGGAGGTGCAGGACGCGGCCTGGGAGCAGCTCGGCTTTGGGCTCAACCCGACGCCCGCGCAGCAGCGGCAGTACGGGATCTTCACGATCTACGTCGTCAAGCCCGAGCGCGACGAGGCGGTCGACTCGCTCCTCTCCGACAAGGACACGGCGCAACCCCTCGAGGAGTCCGCGGACGGGATCCACTGGGACTTCGACGAGGCGGCCAAGTCGTACGTGGCGAACAAGCAGTACGGCCCGAACGTCGTCCTCACCTGGTGGAACGAGAAGCCGGAGCCCGGAACCGACCCGCGCTGGGATCGGCTCGATGCTCTGATGCAGAAGCTCACGACGGGTTAGTCTTCCGGCCGGCATGGGCCGGCTCGACAACAAGGTGGTCGTCATCACCGGCGCCGCGAGCGGCATCGGCCGCGAGGCGGCGCTCCTCTTCTCCGCGGAGGGTGCCAGCGTGTGCGTCGCGGACATGTCCCGCGAGGCCGGCGACCAGACCGCCTCGGAGTGCCGCGAGGCGTTCTTCCAGGAGGTCGACGTCGCGAGCGCGGAGAGCGTTCAGGCGATGTACGCCGCGACGGCCGAGCGCTACGGCGGCATCGACGTCCTCTACAACAACGCCGGGATCATGCCGGAGGGCGACGGCTCGATCCTGGACACCGAGCCGGACGCGTGGCAGCAGGTGCAGGACGTGAACACAAAGGGCGTCTTCTTCTGCTGCAAGTACGGCATCCCGCACCTGCTCGAGCGCGGTGGAGGCTCTGTCATCAACGTGGCCTCGTTCGTCGCCCTCATGGGCGCGGCGACATCCCAGATCTCCTACACGGCCTCCAAGGGCGCCGTCCTCTCGCTCAGCCGCGAGCTCTCGGTCGAGTTCGCCCGCCGCGGGATCCGCGTCAACGCGATCTGCCCGGGCCCGGTGGAGACGCCGCTCCTCATGCGCCTCTTCGCCGAGACGCCCGGGGCGCTCGAGCGCCGGCTCCAGCACCTCCCCATGGGACGGCTCGCCCAGGCGAAGGAGATCGCCAACGGCGCGCTCTTCCTGGCGAGCGACGAGTCCTCGTACGTGAACGGGACGACGTTCCTCGTCGACGGCGGCCTCACCGCCGCCTACGTCACGGCCGAGTAGCTCCGCTCAGTCGACCCCGGAGTCGGTGAACTCACTCCGGTTGTTCTCGCGGTTGGGGTCTGGGAAGCGCTCCTCAGGGTCGACCGTGACGATCGCCGTACACTCGGGGTCGAAGCAGTTGTCGCCTTCGAGGGTCTCGGAGCGCGTCACCGGCTGACCGGGCTCCAGGCCGCCGATCTGGATCGTGACGCTCTTGTCCGGGCTCACCTCGATGAGCACATCGAACGGCTCACGCACCGGAGCGTCGTTCACCGTCGTGACGGTGAACGTCACCGTCGCCTCGCACGTGCCGTTGCAGGACTGGACGAGGTCGTCGATCTGGACCGCGAAGTCAGGCGGCGGGCCTGTCGAAACCGTCAGCTCCACGACCGAGTCGAGCGCAACGATGGCCTCCGGTTCCGGGTCCTGGGCGGACACAAGGCCGGCGGCCACCTGATCCGAGAACGCCCTCTCGGTCACCCGGCCCACGAGGCCGGCGTTCGCCAGGGCGTTGAGCGCGGCGCCTTCTCCGAGCCCGCGGACGTCCGGCACGCGCGCCGACTGGGCGACGGCGACGAGGTTCACGACCGAGCCGGGCTCGACCTCGGCTCCCTCCGCTGGATCCTGCTCGGTGACGACCGGGTCGAGCTCCTCGGGAGGCGGCTGCGCGACGGCGACCTGAAGCCCCGCGTCCTCGAGCGCGGCTCGCGCGTCCTCGAGCGTCTCGCCGACGACGCCCGGCACGACGATGAGCCCGCCGGTCGTGGTGACCGCGTCCTCGTCGTCGTCGCGCAGTGCCAGCGCCCCGCCCACCGCCGCAGCGATGAGCACGATCCCGATCGCGATCAGGGCAAGTAGCCACCCGCCACCCTTGCCGAACCGGGCGTACCACCACGGGAACGCCCCCTTGATCACCTCGATGTTGTGCTCGCTCGCCGCCGCGCCGCGCTGGTCGCCGTTGTGCCGGCGGATGTCTCGCGCACGCTCGAGGTCGGCAAGCGCCTCCTTGCCCTGGTCGAGCGTGAACGACCGCGTACCGCGCTGATGGAGGCCCCAGGCCTCGTTTGCCAGGTCTCCGCCCCGCCGCGCGGCCGCGATAACGGTTTCGACCGCGGCGCCCCACGACCCGAAGAGGCCCGTCGCGGCGAACGCCGCCTCGGATGCGCGGGCGAGACGGATCGCCTCGGCATCGCGTCCCGTCCGGCTTGCCCACCGGAGGAGGTCGAG
>DAITAN010000438.1:0-2107 GCA_036824235.1 Gaiellaceae bacterium
GTACAGCACCTGGTTCCCCAGGACGGCGAGCTCGCGGAGCCGGCGGTACAGGTAGCGCTGCGTGTGCGGGCGCAGGAAGAGCTCGGGCTCCTCGACGATGAAGACGACGCCGGAGACATCGACCTCGCAGCAGGCCTCGAAGGCGGCGACGAGCGCACCGGCGCCGGCGGCTTCGGACCCGCTGCCCACGTGCTCCTTCGCCGCGGCCTCGAACGCCCTCGCAGCCCGCTCCGCACCGGGGCTCGCCTCTACGAGCGTCTCGCCCCGCAGGCCCGCGGGCAGGAACACGACCGGCGGCGCACCCTCGCGCTCGGCGCTGGATTCGGGCGGGCGTGCCCGGAGCGAGACCTTCCGGCCGTCGTCGAGCTCCGCCTCGACCGTGAGCGCGCCGTCCTCGTTTCGGCGGACGTCGCCGGGATCGACGCGTGCGGTCGGGTCGAGGAGCGCCCGTACCGCGCGCAGGAGATTCGACTTCCCCGCGCGAGCCTCGCCCACGAGCGCCGCGATGCGGCCGAGCTCGAGCTCGACGTCCGCGGCGGAGCGGTACGCGCGGATCCGGACACGCCTCAGGAGCGCCATGGGCGCCGACGATATCCGGCGCGGCTAGTTCGGCGTCCGCGCGCTGCGCGCGTCGGGCAGCGGAGTGAGGATCCCCTCCAGCCGCTCCCGCAGCGGCTCGTAGGCAGGTGGGAGCGAGAGCCCCTCCCCCAGCGTCTCGAGCGGCTCGTCCGCGGTGAAGCCGGGGCCCATCGTGGCGAGCTCGAAGAGGACACCGCTCGGCTCGCGGAAGTAGACCGACCGAAAGTAGAAGCGGTCGATCACGGGCGTGGGGCGAAGCCCAGCCTCCGCGACGCGTTGCCGCCAGGCCTCGTGCTCGTCCGTCGGCGATGCCCACGCGACGTGGTGAACCGTGCCGGCGCCGCCCTGGCCGCGCTCGGGCGGAGGCTCGTCGTAGGCGTAGAAGGATCCTCGCTGCTCGCCGCGCACCTCCCACGCGCGATCCCCGTCCGACTGGAATCCAAGCGTCTCCTCCAGCGCAGCCTTGCTCTGCGCGGGGTCGGACGTGTAGGCGCGGACGCCGTGGAATCCCTGGAGCGCGTGCTCGGGCGGGATCTCAGGGTGCCGCGCGACGAGCGGCTCGTCGTCGACCTCGACGGCGACGATCTCGAGGCCCATGCCCTCACGGTCGGCGAAGCGCAGGCGTCCGCCCTCGCGCTCGACGTCGATCCCCTCCGCAGCCAGGCGCTCGGCCCAGAACGAGACCGCCTCCTCGGACCCGACACGCCAGGCGACGGTGTGCACCATCCCGGCGCCCGCACGCCCGCGCGGAAGGCCCGGGTACTCGAAGAACGTGAGGTCGGCGCCGGGGCTCCCGAGCTCGTCGGCGTAGAACAGGTGGTAGACGGTCGGGTCGTCCTGGTTGACCGTCTTCTTGACGAGCCGCAGACCGAGCACCCGCGTGTAGAAGTCCACGTTTCCAGGTGCGTCGGCGGTGATGGCGGTGACGTGGTGGATGCCCTCGAGCTTCATCGGCAGTCCTTCCTCGAAGTGGTCCATCCCCATCCTACGGACCCTGAGATGATCTGAGCCTTGCCCGAGATCGCCATCACGCGCGCGGGAGCGGAGCGCATCGACGACGTCGAGCCGCTCTGGCACGCGCTGCACCGTCATCACCGCTCCGTCGCGGGCCACCTGACGGCGGTCGCGCCCTTTCGCTCCGACGACGAGTCGTGGGTGCGCCGGCGCGCGTTCTACGAGCGGCTGCTGGCCCGGCCGGGCTCGTTCTTCCTCCTGGCCGAGCGTGAGGGGCACCTCGTCGGCTACGCGGCCGTGGCCGTGTCCGGGACCGAGGCGACGCTCGAGGTCGGCGACCGCGTCGGCGAGCTCGAGAGCCTCTCGGTGCTGCCGGAGGAGCGCGGGAACGGGCTCGGTGGCCGCCTGATGGATGCGGTCTTCGAGGAGCTGCGCCGCCTCGGTGTCGAGGAGATCTCCCTCGCCGTCATGGAGGGCAACGACGACGCGGCGCGCTTCTACGAGCGGCTCGGGCTCGTCCCGTATCTCAGGTGGACGATCGGCCGGGTGCCGCCGGCTCCGTGAGTGCCAACTG
>DAITAN010000439.1:0-2091 GCA_036824235.1 Gaiellaceae bacterium
GGCGCAGATCCCGGGCCGGCCTGCTACGGCCGCGGCGGCCTCGAGCCGACCGTCACCGACGCGAACCTCGTTCTCGAGCGCCTCCCGGGCTCCCTCGCCGGCGGCCTCGAGCTCGATCGCGCGGCCGCCGAGCTGGCGCTGGGCGACTTCGACGCGCAGGCGGTCGTCGACGTCGTCAACGCCGAGATGCTCAGGGCGCTCCGACTCGTCTCGGTCGAGCGCGGCCACGATCCGCGCGACTTCGCGCTCGTCGCCTTCGGCGGCGCCGGGCCGCTCCATGCGTGCGAGCTCGCGGACGAGCTGGGGATCCGCAAGGTGCTGGTTCCGGCGGCTGCCGGCGTCCTCTCCGCTCTCGGCCTGGTGGCGAGCGACGAGCGGCGGGACCGGGTCCGCTCGTTTGTGATCCCGCTCGAGGAGGCAGGCCTTCTGCCTCAGACCGGCGAGGTGGACCTCCGCTATCGGGGACAGTCGTTCGAGCTCACCGTCTCCCTGGAGGCAAACCCGGCCGAGGCCTTCCACCGCGCGCACGAGGAGCGGTACGGCTACGCCGACCGCGACCGGCCGATCGAGCTCGTCGCGATCCGCAGCGCCGAGGTGACCCCCGGGCCCGAGCTGACGCTCCCCGTCGGCGAGCCCGAGACCAAGGTCGGCCCGGCCGTCGTCGAGCTCGACGGCGCCACCTGCTGGATTCCCCCCGGGTGGGAGGGGGCTAGGGACGGGAATAGCACGTGGATCCTGACGAGATCGTGAATATCGAGCTCCAAGTTCTCGGCAGCGCGCTCCGGGCGGTGGCGGAGGAGATGGGAGCCGTCCTCGTCCGCTCCGCCTTCTCGGCCAACATCAAGGAGCGCCGCGACTGCTCCACCGCCCTCTTCGCCGAGGACGGGCGCATGATCGCCCAGGCCGAGCACATCCCCGTTCACCTCGGCGCCATGCCGGAAGCGGTCGCAGCGGTGCGGGAGCGAGACCCGCAGCCGGGCGACGTGTTCATCGTCAACGACCCGTTCACCGGGGGCACGCACCTTCCCGACATCACGCTCGTCTCGCGGACGGGCGTCGGCTACGCCGTGTCGCGGGCGCATTACGCGGACGTGGGCGGCGCCGAGCCGGCGAGCCTGCCGGCCTCGTCGACCGACATCTACCAGGAGGGCCTGGTCGTTCCGCCGGTGCGGCTCACCGACGAGGTGCTCACGATCCTGTTCGCCAACATGCGCAACCCGGACGAGCGCCGCGGTGACCTGCGCGCGCAGCTCGCGGCCCACCGGCTGGCCGAGACCCGCCTTGTCGAGCTCGTAGATCGGCGCGGCCCCGATCGGGTCGAGGCAGCGATGACCGAGCTGTTTGCGTACTCGGAGCGACGCGTGCGGGCCGCGATCACTTCTCTCCCGGACGGCCGCTACGAGGCCTCGGACGTCCTGGAAGCCCTCGACGGCGAGCTCGTCGTGCGCGCCGCCGTCACGGTGACAGGGGACGAGATCGAGGTCGACTTCGCGGGCACGGATCCGCAACACGACGGAAACCTGAACTGCCCGCTTGCCGTCACGCGCTCGGCTGCGTACTTCGTCGTCCGTTGCCTCACCGACCCGGACGTCCCGGCCTCGGGCGGGGCGTTCGCGCCCGTTCGCGTGCACGCCCCAGAGGGCTCGCTCGTCAACGCGCGCCGGCCGGCAGCCGTGGTGGCCGGGAACGTCGAGACCTCGAGCCGGATCGCCGACGTCCTCTTCCGGGCGTTCGGCCAGGCGGTCCCGGTGCCCGCCCAGGGCCAGGGGACGATGAACAATCTCGCGTTCGGCAACTCGCGCTTCTCGTACTACGAGACGATCGCGGGCGGCCAGGGCGGCTGCCCGAACGGGGACGGACCGTCAGCGGTTCACGTGGCCATGTCGAACACGCTGAACACGCCCGTGGAGGCGCTCGAGCTGGCGTATCCACTCAGGGTCGAGCGGTACGCCCTCCGGCTCGGGTCCGGCGGCAAGGGCCGCTTCTGGGGCGGCGACGGCGTCATCCGGGAGATCACCGCCCTCGAGCCCTGCCGCGTCTCGATCGTCAGCGAGCGGCGGGTCCGCGGCCCGGGGGGCGCGCGTGGGGACG
>DAITAN010000440.1:0-2080 GCA_036824235.1 Gaiellaceae bacterium
CACTGCGGCGCCCTGGTCGAGCCGGCGCGGGCGCGGCCCGTGCCCTTCTGGCGCCACGGCTTGGAGCGGCCGCCCGACACGAGCCCACGGCTCTTGGCGGCGTGGGTGCCCGCGCGCGCTGCGGCCGACTCGGCCCGCACGACCTCGTGGACGAGGTGCGGCTTCACCTCGGCGGCGAAGACCGCTTCGGCCAGCGTGACGTCCTTGGACTTCTTGCCCGACATGTCGAGCACCGGTGCCTTGGGAGCGGCCATCAGCGGATGTCCTCCCTGACGACGACAACCGAGTTGCGGTGGCCGGGAACGGCCCCCTTGACGAGGAGCAGGTTCTGCTCGAGGTCGCGGTCGACGACGGTCAGCCCGACCTGGGTCACCGTCTCGTTCCCCATCTGGCCGGCCATCTTCATGCCCTTGAAGACGCGCGAGGGCGTCGCCGAGGCGCCGATCGAGCCCCGCTTGCGGACGTTGTGCGAGCCGTGCGTCTCCGGGCCGCGGCTGAAGTTGTGCCGCTTGATCGTGCCCTGGAACCCCTTGCCGATCGAGATCCCCGTCACCTTGACCTTCTCGCCGGGCTCGAAGGCCTCGACGGTGACGGTCTCGCCCGGGACGAGCTCGCTCGTGCCCCGGATCTCGACGAGCTTCCGGTGTGGGCCCACCCCGTGCTTGGCGAGGTGCCCGAGCTCCGGCTTCGTGAGCTTGCGCTCGGGCACTTCGTCGAAGGCGAGCTGGACCGCGTCGTAGCCGTCGTTCTCGGAGGTCCGCACCGAGACGACGGGGCACGGCCCCGCTTCGATCACGGTCACGGGCGTCAGCTGACCGGTCTCCTGGTCGAAGACCTGGGTCATGCCGAGCTTCTTGCCGACGATGCCCTTCATCTCAGAGCTTGATCTCGATGTCGACGCCTGCCGGCAGATCGAGCCGCATGAGCGAGTCGACCGTCTTCGGGGTCGGCGAATGGATGTCGATCAGGCGCTTGTGGGTGCGCACCTCGAAGTGCTCACGGGAGTCCTTGTCCTTGAACGGGCTTCGGATCACCGTGTAGACGTTCTTCTCGGTGGGCAGGGGCACCGGCCCGGTCACGGTCGCACCGGTGCGCTGCGCCGTCTCGACGATCGACAACGCCGACCGGTCGAGCTGGGTGTGGTCGTACCCCTTCAGACGGATGCGGATCTTCTGCTGCGGCAAGCGGGTTCTCCGATCCCTACTTGATGATCTCCGTGACGACGCCGGCGCCCACCGTGCGGCCACCCTCGCGGATCGCGAAGCGGAGGCCCTGATCCATGGCGATCGGCTGGATGAGCTCGATCTCCATGTTGGTGTTGTCGCCGGGCATGACCATCTCCTGGCCCTCGGGAAGCATGATGTTCCCGGTCACGTCCGTTGTGCGGAAGTAGAACTGCGGCCGGTAGCCGTTGAAGAACGGCGTGTGGCGGCCGCCCTCCTCCTTCGAGAGGACGTAGACCTCGGCCTTGAAGTGCGTGTGCGGCGTGATCGAGCCGGGCTTGGCCAGAACCTGGCCGCGCTCGACCTCCTCGCGCTTCGTCCCACGCAGGAGCGCGCCGGCGTTGTCGCCAGCCTGGGCGTAGTCCAGCGTCTTGTGGAACATCTCGAGGCTGGTGACGACGGTCTTGGCGATCTCGGGGTGGATACCGACGATCTCGATCTCGTTGCCGGACTCGATCTTGCCCTGCTCGATGCGGCCCGTGACCACGGTGCCGCGGCCGGGGATCGTCATGACGTCCTCGATCGGCATGAGGAACGGCTTGTCGACGTCGCGCTCGGGCTCCGGGATGTAGGAGTCCACAGCCTCCATGAGCTCTAGGATCTTGGGCGTCCACTCCGGGTCGCCCTCGAGCGCCTTGAGCGCGGAGACGGCGACGATCGGAATGTCGTCGCCCGGGAACTCGTACTTGGAGAGGAGCTCGCGAACCTCGAGCTCGACGAGCTCGAGCAGCTCGGGATCGTCGACCATGTCGGCCTTGTTGAGCGCGACCACGATCGACGGCACCTCGACCTGGCGGGCGAGCAGGATGTGCTCGCGCGTCTGGGGCATCGGGCCGTCGGCGGCCGAGACCACGAGG
>DAITAN010000441.1:0-2077 GCA_036824235.1 Gaiellaceae bacterium
CGCCCTAGCGCCCCTTCCAGCGCGCGGGCCGCTTCTCCCCGAAGGCGCGGACGCCCTCGCGGAAGTCGTCGGAGGCGAAGCTCGCCTCGCGCAGCTCGACGAGATCGCGCTCGACGTCATCCGGGACGCGGCCCTCGGCGGCCAGCAGCTCGCGCAGGACGCGCTTGTTGCCGCGCACGCTGAGCGGCGCGTTGGCGGCCATGTCCTCGGCGAGGTCGAGGGCGGTGTCCTCGAGGTCGGTGCTGCCCACGACCTCGTTGACCAGGCCCCAGCCCAGCGCCGTGCGGGCGTCGATGTTGCGCCCGGTGAGGAAGAGCTCGCGCGTGCGCGGGGCGCCGATGGCGTCGAGGAAGCGACGCAGGCCGGTGTGGGAGTAGACCAGCCCGAGCTTGGCCGGCGGCATCCCGAGCAGGATTCCCTCCGCGGCGATGCGCAGATCGCAGGACAGCGCCAGCTCGAGGCCGCCGCCGATCGTGTGGCCGGGCAGGGCGGCGACGGTCGGGATCTCGCAGTCGGCGAGCGCGTCGATGGCGGCGGCGAAGGGATGGGCGACCAGCCGCTCGGCCTCCTGCGCGAAGACGTCGGCGGGGATGTCGGCGATGTCGTAGCCGGAGGAGAACATCCCGTCGGCCCCGGTGAGCACCACGGCGCGCGCGTCGCCCACGTCGGCCAGCGCCGCGCCGATCGCGTCGAGGATCGCGTGATCGAGCGCATTGCGCTTGGCCGGGTTGGAGATGGTGAGCCGGAGGACGCCGTCCGCCGGGGTGTCGAGGAAGAGCTCGCCCGCCATGCGGGCGCGAAGGCTAGTAGGACGACGCTTAGGACCTCACCACGGTTCGACTACGACGGACCTGCCAGCAACCGAGCAGGTCGGCCGCATGCCTCAGTAGCCTGGCTGATGTGCCGTCCATCACGTTCGATCGTGCACCGAGCAAAGGGACGGTCAACCGAGCGGGGAATCATCTCGCGGCGGTGTACGCGCAGTTCAGAGAGCACGGCGCAGTTGTGCTCGACGAGATGGATCACGACGAAAACGTCGAGTTCGTCGAGGCGGTGCAGCTAGTCGAATGGTGGCGGCAGCAGCACGCCTACCCGATGCTCATGGTCGCGGCGGGCCTACGCCATTACGTCAAGCCATACGCGCCAAGCGCGTCCTCGCGGAAGCTCGTGACTCAGCGACTCAAGAAGCAGGTCACGATCCTCGACAAGCTCAACCGACTGCCGAACATGGAAGTCACGCAGATGGCTGACATCGGCGGCGTCCGCGTGGTGCTACCGGATCAACCCGCGGTTGATGACGTCGTGCGGCGGGTGAGGAAGAACTGGCGGCCGTCCATCGAGAGGCTGCGCGACTACGTCGAAGTTCCGAAGGCTTCGGGATACCGAGCGAAGCACCTGATCGTCCTGAAGAAGGAGCGCCGGATTGAGGTTCAGCTCAGGACCCCGCTGCAGGACATCTGGGCCAACCAGGTCGAGGCCGACTCCAGGTGGGCCGCCGACTACAAGTCGGGTGCTGGGCACCAGGCGGTCCACAACTACTATGTGGGGGTCTCGCGGCTGTTCGCCTCCCGCGAGGCCGGGATTGAGCCCGACGACGACTTCATGCGCGACCTCGTCGGTCGATATCAGGCGGCGAAGCCATACTTGCCAGGGGACAACAAATCATGAGCGTCGATGACATCCGGCACTTCCTCGTCGTCTACGACGTGAACGTCGGGGATGCTGAGGTGAAGGAGTTCGATGACTACGACACGGCGGTCGCTGCGTACGACGAGATCGAGCAACGCATGCGTGGCCGACGGGATCTCGACATCGTGCTCCTTGGTGCAGACTCGCTCGAGACGGTCAAGAAGACGCACTCGAGCTACTTCAAGACGACCCAACGCGGGTTCGAGCGCTTCTTCGAGGACGCGCTCGTAGCGGCAACGCAGCGTTAGCCGGCCGCTGCTCCAGGACTGGCATCCGCAGTCCCACCGCGTGCGTGCGGCTGGGCCGGGTGTCGAGGAAGAGCTCGCCCGCCACGCGGGCGCGAAGGCTATTCGAGGATCACGAGGGTGTCCCCCTCGTTGACCGCCTG
>DAITAN010000075.1:0-9654 GCA_036824235.1 Gaiellaceae bacterium
AGGCCCGGGAGGGCCTTCGCCGTCTCACGCCGCAAGAGGCGCAGGAGGCGGCCGCGGGTGGAGCGGTGCTCGTCGACGTCCGTTCGGAGGACGAGCGCCGCCGCCAGGGCGTTGTGGTCCCCGGCGCGCTGCACCATCCGCTCTCGGTCGTGCACTGGCGACTCGACCCGGGGGTGCGGACGCACAACCCGAAGCTTCCGCTCGACGCGCACGTGATCCTGCTTTGCCGTGAGGGCTACTCCTCGAGCCTCGCGGCCGTGCTTCTCCGCGTCATCGGCTTCCCGCAGGCCACCGACGTGGTCGGCGGCGTCGACGCCTGGCGCGAGGCCGGGCTGCCGCTCGACCCCTACTAGGCTGTTTCGCCCTGGGCGGGCGCGGTCAGAAGAACCGTAGACCCTAGAATCGAGGGAAGAAATGGCAGACACCTTCGGCGCACTAGGACAGATCGACGCCGGCGGGCGGTCCCTCTCGATCGCCCGTCTGGACGCGCTCGCGGGGGAGACCGAGGTCGCGCGCCTGCCGTACACGCTGCGCGTGCTGCTCGAGAACGTCCTCCGCTCCGAGGCGCTCGGCTACGGCAGCCCCGACGAGGTGCGCGCCGTCGCCGGCTGGGATGCGCAGGCCGAGCCGAAGGACGAGATCTCCTTCCGCCCGGCGCGGGTCCTGCTGCAGGACTTCACGGGCGTCCCGGCGATCGTCGACCTCGCCGCAATGCGCGAGGCGATGGTCGACCTCGGCGGCGAGGCCGCCGCCATCAATCCGCAGATCCCCGCCGAGCTCGTCATCGACCACTCGGTGCAGGTGGACGAGTTCGGCTCGCGCATGGCCATGTTCAAGAACACCGAGCGCGAGTTCGAGCGGAACCGCGAGCGCTACGCCTTCCTGCGCTGGGGCCAGACGGCCTTCGACAATTTCAGCGTCGTCCCGCCGAACACCGGCATCGTCCACCAGGTCAACCTCGAGTACCTCGCGCGCGTCGTCGAGGCGCGCGAGGAGGGCGGGCGCCCGTTCGCGTTCCCGGACACACTCATCGGGACGGACTCGCACACGACGATGATCAACGGGCTCGGCGTCCTCGGCTGGGGCGTGGGCGGGATCGAGGCGGAGGCCGTCCTGCTCGGTGAGCCGGTCTCGATGCTCGTCCCGCGCGTCGTCGGCTTCCGGCTGACGGGCGAGCTGCCCGAGGGAGCGACGGCGACCGACCTCGTGCTCGTGGTGACGCAGATCCTCCGCGCCGCCGGTGTCGTCGGCAAGTTCGTCGAGTACTTCGGCCACGGCCTGGTCGGGCTTCCCCTGGCCGATCGCGCGACCATCGGGAACATGTCGCCGGAATACGGCGCGACCTGCGGCTTCTTCCCGGTGGACGAGGAAACCCTGCGCTACATGAGGCTCACCGGCCGAAGCGCGGAACAGGTCGAGCTGGTGGAGGCGTACTGCCGCACCCAGGGCCTCTTCCACGACCCCGACGACACGCCCGAGTACTCGCAGGTGATCGAGCTCGACCTCGGCGACGTGGAGCCGAGCCTCGCCGGGCCGCGCCGGCCGCAGGACCGCGTCCCGCTGACCGAGGCGAAGTCGTCCTTCCTCGAGTCGCTCTCGAGCTTCGGCGTCCCGTACCGCAACGGCTCGCCGGACAAGGAGATCGCCGACACGTTCCCCGCGAGCGACCCGGCGTCGACCGGGGCGCCGGGGCACGAGTCGCTCAGCGAGACCGAGGAGGAGAAGCATCCCGAGCCGGTTGCGGTCGCGCTCGCCGAGCCGCAACAGCATGCCGTCCCGGTCTCCATGGGCGACGACACGTTCGACCTCGAGCACGGCTCCGTCGTCATCGCGGCGATCACGAGCTGCACGAACACGTCGAACCCGTCGGTCATGGTCGCGGCCGGGCTCCTAGCGAAGAACGCCGTCGAGCGTGGCATCGGCCGGAAGCCGTGGGTGAAGTCGAGCCTCGCGCCCGGCTCCAAGGTCGTCACCGAGTACTACGACAAGGCCGGCCTGACACCCTTCCTCGAGGAGCTCGGCTTCCACACCGTCGGCTACGGCTGCACGACGTGCATCGGCAACTCCGGGCCGCTACCGGCCGAGATCTCGGAGGCGGTCGAGGAGGGCGACCTCGTCGTCTGCTCCGTCCTCTCCGGGAACCGCAACTTCGAGGCGCGCATCCATCCCGAGGTGAAGGCGAACTACCTCGCCTCGCCGCCGCTCGTCGTCGCCTACGCGCTCACCGGTCGGATCGACGTCGACCTGACCACGGAGCCGATCGGGCAGGACCAGGACGGCAACGACGTCTTCCTCCGCGACCTCTGGCCCAGCGCCGAGCAGGTGAAGGAGACGATCGCTCGCGCGCTCTCCGTGGAGATGTACGAGCGAACCTACGCGGACGTGTTCACAGGAGACGAGCACTGGGCCGCGCTGGACGTGCCCGAGGGCGACATCTTCGCCTGGGATCCTGACTCGACCTACGTGCGCAAGCCGCCGTACTTCGACGGGATGTCGCAGGAGCCGGGCACGGTCGAGGACATCGCCGGCGCGCGCTGCCTGGTCATGGTCGGCGACAGCGTCACGACCGACCACATCTCGCCCGCCGGAGCCATCCGGCAGGACAGCCCGGCCGGGAAGTACCTCGTCGAGCACGGCGTCGAGCGCAAGGACTTCAACTCCTACGGCTCGCGCCGCGGGAACCACGAGGTGATGGTGCGCGGCACCTTCGCCAACGTGCGCCTGCGGAACCTGCTCGTGCCCGGCAGCGAGGGAACGTGGACGGCGCACCTCCCCGACGGCGAGGAGATGACGATCTTCGACGCAGCCGAGCGCTACCACGACGAGGGCGTGCCGCTCGTCGTCCTCGCCGGCAAGGAGTACGGGTCAGGCTCGTCGCGCGACTGGGCGGCCAAGGGACCGAACCTCCTCGGCGTCCGCGCCGTGATCGCGGAGACCTACGAGCGCATCCACCGGTCGAACCTGATCGGGATGGGCATCGTCCCGCTCCAATACCCCGACGGCGAGAGCGCCGAGAGCCTCGGACTCACCGGGCGCGAGGAGTTCGCGGTCGAGGGGCTCGAGAACGGCGCTGCGAGCGAGGTGCAGGTAACCGCGAAGCCGGACGACGGCGAGCCGATCGTCTTCACCGCCCGCGTTCGCCTGGACACGCCTCGCGAGCGCGACTACCTCCGCCACGGCGGGATCCTGCTCTACGCGCTGCGCAAGCTCGCCGCCGGCTAGCTCTCGAGCTCCCGGGCGTCGTGACCCTAGTGTTCACGACCATGGAGCCGAGGATCCACGAGGCCGCCGCCGACGGGTACTCGCGCGCCTCGGAGGCGTACGAAGCCGGGCGGCCGGGCTATCCGGAGGACGCCGTCGCGCTGCTCGCCGCAGAGCTCGAGCTCGGAGTGGGGAGGGATGTCCTCGAGCTCGCGGCCGGGACAGGGAAGCTGACGCGGGCGCTCGTCGCTACGGGCGCGAGCGTGGTCGCGGTCGAGCCCGTCGACGAGATGCGCACGGCGCTCGCCGAGAACCTTCTCTTCGTGGGGGCGCTCGCCGGGACCGCAGAAGCAATCCCGCTGGCCGGCGCTTCGGTGGACGCCGTGGTGGTCGGCCAGGCGTTCCACTGGTTTCGGGGCGACGAGGCGCTTGCGGAGCTCCACCGTGTCCTGCGGCCCGGCGGTCTCTTGGGCCTGATCTGGAACCTCCGGGACGAGTCCGTGCCCTGGGTCGCCGAGCTGACGCGGATCATGGAGCCGCATCGCGGAAGTGCCCCGCGCGCTGCCTCGGGAGCCTGGCGTGAGGCCTTCGAGCGAACCCAGCTCTTCGACCCGTTGCGCCACGCGGCCTTTTACCACCTACACGGGCTGTCGGGCGAAGGTCTCGTTGCCCGGGTCGCGTCGGTCAGCTTCGTCGCGGCCCTTCCGGCCGATCGTCGCGAGCGTGTTCTCGCTCAGGTTCGCGAGCTGTTGTCGGCGCAGGGCGCGGTGGAGGTCGAGCTCCCCTACAGCACGGACGTCTACTGGACTAGGTCTCGCGGCGCCTGACGACGGTCAGGCCCCAGGCCTCGCCGGAGGCGAAGAGCTCGTCGGGGTCGACCTCGTCGAGCCAGCCGAGGAAGTGCCGGTCGGGGTCGTCGTCGGTGGAGCCGTAGACGGCCTGGCGGTCCGGCGACGTGTCGGCGGCCTCGCCGCGCTCTGCGCGCTCGAGATCGGCGAAGCGCTCTTCGGCTGCCGGTCCCTCTGCATAGCCCTTGCCCACCGCTACTGCGGCCGGGGCGCGCGCTGCGTCCACTCGGAGAGCGGATACCAGTACGTGTCCTGGAGCGCGGCGGCGACGCGCGGATCGGTGTGGCTCGGGTTGAACACGTTGTGGTCGAGGTCGGCGCAGATCGCGACCGCGGCCTGGGGCACGTCGGGCAGGTTGACCAGGACCTCGGCCGGAAGGCGGGCCTCCGCCAGCGTGTAGTGCTTGAAGTGGAGGTCGGGAGCGACCTCGAGGAGGACGGGCCAGTCTGGGCAGCTGCGTGTGGAGCTCATCGTGCTTCGATTCGTCCTTCGGCACGAGAGGCCTTCTTCACGAGGTCCGCAAGTGCTCGGATGAATGCCGGGTCGACGTTCAGCGAGTCGATCCGGTCGAGCTCGAGCCCGAGCTCGGCGGCCTTCTCGCGGGCCTCGACGTCGATGTCCCAGAGGATCTCGAGGTGGTCGCTGACGAAGCCGACCGGTGCGACCAGAACCTTGCGGACGCCGTCTGCGTACAGGGCCTCGAGCTCGTCGAGGATGTCCGGCCCGAGCCACGGCTCGCCGGTCGCGCTCTCGCTCTGGAAGGCGAACGACCACCGTTCGATCCCAGCGCGCTCCGCGATGAGCTGCGAGGTTTCGAGCAGCTGGTCGCGATACGGGTCGCCTTCCGTGAGGATCCGCTCCGGGAGGCTGTGGGCCGTGAAGACGACGTGCCCGTCGGTGCCTCGCACGCGGTCGGCGAGGATCTCGACGTACGGGTCGTGGTCGTGCCAGCTCTCCACGAACTCGAGCTCGGCGCGCCCGTCGAGCGCGGTTTCGAGCCGGTCGCGATAGCCGCCGATCGACATGCCCGAGTAATGGGGGGCCAGCACGAGCGCAACGATGCGCTCAGCGCCGTCGGACAGCGCTGCGTCGACCGCGTCCGCGATCCAGGGGTGCCAGTGCTTCATGCCCACGAACACGGGGAGGCCGGTCTCCTCCTGGAGAGCGGCACGCTGGGCCTCGGTGATCTCGTTGAGCGGCGAGCGCCCGCCGATGCGGCGATAGCGCTCGGTCAGCGCCTCGACCGCCTCCGGCCGAACGGGCCGGCCGCCGCGAATGTCCTCGAAGTAAGCGGGGATGTCCTCCAGGTGCTCCGGGCTCCCGTAGGCCATGAGGATGACCGCTGTCCGCGCGTCCTTCGTCACACTTCTGCCCGGCTCTCGGTTCAGCGCGCGCACCACGCGCGCGCATTTCCGTCATAGGCTCGAATCGGGGGGGCCCCCGACATAGACGCGTGAAACCTCATGCAGTCACCTCGACCGTCGTGCGCTCGTGGACGAGGTCGACGAGGCGGCCGAGCCGGTCTGGGTCGGTGTCCGGAAGGACACCGTGGCCGAGGTTGAAGATGTGGCCGCGGCGGCCCGCGACGGCATCGAGGATCCGATCGGCGGCCTCCTCGACCCTCTCCCACGGGCCGAGCATCAGCGCGGGGTCGAGGTTGCCCTGCACGCCGCGTCCCGAGCCGAGGTACTCCCAGCCGCGGTCGATCTGCACGCGCCAGTCGAGCCCGATCACGTCACCGCCGACGGCCTTCATGTCGCGAAGGAGGTGCGTCGTCCCGGTTCCGAAATGGATCGTGGGGACGTCGATCGCGTCGAGGATCCGTGCCGAATAGGGCGCGACGAACTCGCGGTAGTCCTCCGCGGAGAGGGCGCCGACCCAGGAGTCGAAGAGCTGGATCACGTCGGCGCCGGCGCGCACCTTCGCCTGCAGGTAGGCGGAGAAGGTGTCCGCGAGCCTGTCCATGAGGGGGTGCCACACCTCGGGCGAGCCGTACATGCACATCTTCGTCTTCAGGAAGTCGCGGGTCGGCTTGCCTTCGATCAGGTAGCCGGCGACCGTGAACGGCCCGCCCGCGAAGCCCACGAGCCCCTCGTCGGGGTCCAGCTCGGCCCGGACGAGGCGCACTGCCTCGAGCACGAACGGCACCGCCTCCTCGGGATCGGGCACGCGGAGGCGCTCGACGTCGGCTGCGCTCGCGATCGGCTCCGAGATGACCGGGCCGACGTTTTCGACCAGCTCGACGTCGACGCCCATTCCGACGACCGGCAGCATGATGTCCGCGAACATCACGGCCGCGTCCACGCCGTGCCGGCGCACGGGCTGGAGGGTCACCTCGGCGCAGAGCTCAGGCTGGTTGCAGACTTCGAAGAGGTTGTGGCGCTTCCGGATCTCGCGATATTCGGGAAGCGAGCGGCCCGCCTGGCGCATGAACCAGACCGGAGTTCGCTCGACGTGCTCGCGCCGGCACGCGCGCGTGATCAGAGGGTCGGCCACGCGCTAAATCTAGCCGCCGCGGCGCTGTCGGCCGGGCAGCTACCCGCCGATGATGAGGGCGATGTGCGCGCCCTGCAGGTCGCGCTTGCGAATGCCGTCGAGCGGAGACACGCGGCGGATGCCGATATCGCGTGCCAGCCGCCGGGCCTCGCCCTCGAAGCCGGGGCGGTACATGACGACGGAGCGGGAGAAGTCGGTGCGTGGGGCGTTGCCAGTGCCGGTGATGATGTAGTGGCGCGCGCGGACGCTCTCGGCGGAGCTCGCGGCTGCGCCGCTGATCCCGTTGCCGTTCAGCACGATGACCGAGGTCTTACGGCGGTCGAGCAGCGGCTTCTCGCGCGGCTGGCCGTTTCCGGCGGCGCCGGCGGGAGCAGCCTGCTGTTCGCGCTCGACTGCGGCCTGGGTGACGGCGATCGGGTCGCTCGCCTTCTCGACCTCGCCGGCGAAGAACTTGCCGAACACGACGATGCCCACGATGAGCAGAACAGCAAGCTCGACGGTGGCCACGGTGGCGGCGATGAACGCCGCGTTGCGCCAGGGTTGTTGTGCCGGGAGGTCGGAAAGATGATCCACGGGGCGGATTAGTTCGCCCCGAGGACTGCCTCTCCTTCCGCGCGAATCGATTCCCAGGTCATGGCAATTCCGTCCGCGAAGGACGTCTCGGCGCGGAAGCCGAGCTCTCGTTCCGAGAGCGCCGTATCGAGCACGCTGCGCTGAAGCTCTCCGAGGCGCGGCGGGTCGAAGATCGCCTCGACGTCTGCGCCCGCGGCCGACCGGCATTCCTCGAACAGGTCGACGACGGAGGTCGCCACTCCTGTCCCGACGTTGAACACGCCCGCGGGGCGCTCGAGCGCCGCGAGCACGACCCTGGCCACGTCGCCGACGAACACGTAGTCCCGCTGCTGGCTGCCGTCGCCGAAGATGTGCGGGACCTCCCCGCGCGCGAGGCGCCCGAGGAAGATCGCGACCACGCCGGCCTCGCCGTGTGGGTCCTGGCGCGGGCCGTAGACGTTCCCGAAGCGAAGCGCCGTGTGGCCGCTTCCGTAGAGGCGGTTGTACGTCGCCAGGTACTCCTCGCCCGCAAGCTTCGAGGCGCCGTACGGGGAGAGCGGAGCGCGCGCGGACTCCTCGGTCGCCGGCTCTGCGCATTCACCGTAGATCGCTCCGCCGGTCGACGCGAAGACGATGCGCGCTTCGTGCTCCCGCGCGGCCTCGAGGAGCCGGATCGTTCCGAGCACGTTCACCTCGGCGTCGAAAACGGGCCGTGAAACCGAGACGCGCACGTCGGCCTGGGCCGCCAGGTGGAGGCACGCGTCCGGGCGCAGTTCGGCGAACGCTTTTACGACCGCTTCCTCGTCGCGAACGTCGGCCACGACCAGTGTCGCGCCCGGACTCACGTTCTCGCGCTTGCCGTTCGAGAGGTCGTCGACGACCACCACTTCGTCGCCTCGCGCGACCAGCGCGTCGACTACGTGCGAGCCGATGAAGCCAGCGCCCCCTGTGACGATCGCCCGCACCCGCGTATCCTACGGCGCTCGCATGTTCGTGACGTTCGAGGGAGTCGACGGCTCCGGGAAGTCCACACAGGCGCGCCTCCTCGCCGAGCGGCTCCGCTCAGAGGGCCGCGACGTCGTCCTCACCCGCGAGCCGGGGGGCACGGAGCTCGGGGAGCAGGTGCGCGGATTGCTACTGCACGGTGAGCGGGTTGCGCCCTGGGCCGAGGCGGCGCTCTTCGCCGCGGCACGCGCGCAACTCGTCGACGAGGTCATCCGCCCGGCGCTCGCGCGGGGTGCGGACGTGGTCTCCGATCGCTACCTGGACTCGTCCCTCGCCTACCAGGGCCTGGCGCGCGGCCTGGGCGTCGAGCGGGTGCTCGAGCTCAACCTTCTGGCGACGAGCGGCCTCCTGCCCGACCGCACGTTCCTCATCGTCGTCCCGCCGGACGAGGCTGCAGCCCGGCAGGGCGACGAGCCGGACCGGATCGAGCGCGAGGGCCCCGAGTTCGCAGCCGAGGTCGACCGGGCCTACCGCGAGCTCGCGCGCATCTTCGCGCAGCGGGTCATCGTGGTCGACGGGACCCAGAAGCCTGAAAATATCGCCGAGGCCATCCATGGACAGCTTCGAGACGTTTCCTGAGCAGGACGAGGCGAAGCGCCTCCTCCGCGCCGCGCTGGCCGAGGGGCCGGCGCACGCGTACCTGCTGCACGGGCCGCGCGGGGTCGGCAAGCGCAGGGCGGCGATCGCTTTCGCCGGCGAGCTCCTCGGCGACCCGGACCGCGTTGCCCGCAATGTCCATCCGGACCTCTACATCCTCGAGCCGCTCGGCGACCAGATCCGCATCGACCCGATCCGCGAGCTCCGCCGCGACCTCCACATGCGCCCGTTCGAGGCCGACCGCCGCGTCTACCTCGTTCTGCGCGCGCACCTGATGAACGAGGACGCGGCCGACGCGCTCCTCAAGGACCTCGAGGAGCCGCCGCCCTATGCGATCATCGTCCTCGTCGCGGACGAGCTCGGGCTGCTGCCGCCGACGATCCGCTCGCGCTGCCAGCTCGTCCCGTTCCGCCGCCTCTCGCAGCGCGCGATCAAGGCCTTCCTTTCCTCGCGCGGCCTCCAGGGTGAGCCGCTGGAAGCGTTCGCGCGCGTCGCCGCGGGGCGGCTCGACCGGGCCGAGCGCCTGCTCGACGCCGACGCGGGCGAGCGGCGTGCGAACCTGATCGAGCTCGCGCGCTCCGTCTACCTCGACCCTAAGTTCGACCCTGGTCATGCGTCGCACAGCGTCACGGACATTGCGCACCAGCGCGGAGCGAAGGCGCGCGCCGCCGCCGAGGAGCAGCGCGGCGTCGACGAGACGGCACGCGAGGCCGAGCAGCGAAGCCGCCGCGCCGGCCGCGGGGCCGAGCGGGAGGAGATCCTCGACTCGCTCGACCTGCTCACCGGCTGGTATCGCGACCTCATGGTCGTCGCAGCGGGCGCGGGCGACGCCGTGCTGAACTCCGACCGGCTCGCCGAGCTGTCGGCCGGAACTCGAGCTTGAACAGACCAGAGGTGAGGTCCTGCTCGCTGAACGGCACCGTTTTTCCGTCGCCGTTCTCGAAGCTGCCCTGAT
>DAITAN010000442.1:0-2073 GCA_036824235.1 Gaiellaceae bacterium
GCCTGCGGCGTGACGGCGGCGTGGTCCAGCGCGAGCGCGCCGCTCCTGCTGCGTGTGCGGCCGGAGCCGGCGGTCTGCGCTCAGCTGGCGCCCGCGACGGGCGCGTAGCGGTGGTGGAGCACGAGCCCGTTCCCGTCGGGGTCGGAGAAGTGCGCCTGCAGGCAGACGCCGCTGTCCATCGTGTCCATCGGGAACTCGACGCCCTTGGCCTCGAGCGCGGCGCGGGCGGCCTCGACGTCGTCGACGTGCAGCGCGACCGGGTAGCGGTGCGGCGAGAACTGCATCCCGAAGGCGTCGGTCTGCATGATCGCGAGCGTCAGCGAGCCGGTCTCGAACTCCCCGGCCGGCATGTTGCCCCAGCCCTTGGAGAACGGCAGCCCGAGGGTCTCGCCATAGAACGCGCGCGAGCGCTCGTAGTCCTGGGTGGGGATGGTGATGAAGTCGACGCCGGTCACGGGAATGCTCATCAGGTGCTCCTGGGGTTGAGAAGTTCGGCCAGGCGATCGAAGGCGCTCGCCAGCCCGACCGCGGCGCCGTCGCGGAACGCCTCGGTCGCGAGGATCGTGGTGTGGAAGCTCATCTCGGTGCGGCCGTCGCCGAGGTCGGTGAAGGTGACGACGGCGTCGAGCCGGCCGTCGGCGCCGAAGACCAGGCGCTGGGGCTCGACGACCTCGCGGTAGACCGCGTCGAGCGGCATCTCGCGGCCGTCTTCGTCGCGGATCGAGTTCAGGCGGAAGACGCCGCCCGGCCGGACGTCGAGCGTGACCGAGTCGACCGGCGTGTGCCACCCGCGCTTGCCCCACCACGCCGCGATCCGCTCGGGCTCGGTCCACGCCTTCCACACGAGCTCGCGCGGGGCATCGTAGATCCGCGTGATGGCGATCTCGCGCTGGGTCTCGTCAGCCACCGCGCAGGTGCTCCCCGAGCTTGTCGAAGCCTTCCTCCCAGAACTCACGGTAGTCCGCGAGCCACTCGGACGCCTCCTGAAGCGCGGCGCCGTGCAGGCGCGAGGGGCGCAGCTGGGCGGAGCGACCACGCACGATGAGCCCAGCCCGCTCGAGCACCTTGAGGTGCTTGGAGACCGCTTGCTTGGTGATCGCGAACGGCTCGGCCAGCTCGTTGACGGTGGCCTCGCCACGCGCGAGGCGAGCGAGGATCGCCCGCCGCGTCGGGTCCGCGAGGGCCGCGAAGGTCGAGGTCAGGGAGTAGTCAGCCGTTGAGTTGATCAACCTAGTGGTTGATAATACACAGCCCGAGAACGACAAAGGCCCGGCGCAGTGGCCGGGCCCTCGTCGAAACTGCGATAGCGCGTGAGCGCTGGCTACATCATCCCGCCCATGTCGGGCATGCCACCGCCGCCGCCGCCCGAGTCCTTGTCCGGGATCTCGGCGACGATCGCCTCGGTGGTGAGGATGTTCTTGGCGATCGAGGCGGCGTTCTGCAGGGCAGAGCGCGTGACCATCGCCGGGTCGATGACGCCGTCGGCGACGAGGTCGACGAGCTCGCCGGTCGCGGCGTTCAGGCCGAAGCCCTTCTTCGCCTTGCGCACGTCGTTGACGACGACCGAGCCCTCGTGGCCGGCGTTCTCAGCGATCTGGCGCAGCGGCTCCTCGAGGGAGCGCAGGACGATGCGCGCACCGGTGCGCTCGTCGTCATCGGTGTAGCCCTCGAGCTTGATGGCCTCGGCCGCCTGCAGCAGCGCGACGCCGCCACCGGGGACGATGCCCTCCTCGAGAGCCGCGCGGGTCGCCTGGAGGGCGTCCTCGACGCGGTGCTTCTTCTCCTTCATCTCCGTCTCGGTGGCCGCGCCGACCTTCACGACGGCGACGCCGCCGGAGAGCTTGGCGAGGCGCTCCTGGAGCTTCTCGCGATCGAAGTCCGAGTCCGTGTTCTCGACCTCGTTCTTGATCTGGTTGATGCGCCCCTTGATGGCGGCCGTATCGCCGGCGCCATCGACGATCGTCGTCGTGTCCTTGGCGACGACCACGCGGCGAGCGCGCCCGAGCTGCGAGAGCTGGGTGTTCTCGAGCTTGAGGCCCATCTCCTCGGTGATGACCTCGCCACCGGTGAGGA
>DAITAN010000443.1:0-2069 GCA_036824235.1 Gaiellaceae bacterium
CGCAGACGACGACGTCCGCCGCCTTGCGGAGGAGGTCGCGGCCCTCGACGTTGCCGAGGAAGTCGAGGCCCGGCTCCTCGGCGAGCTGGGCGTGGGCCTCGCGGACGAGGCGGTTGCCCTTCTCGGGCTCCTCGCCGATCGAGAGCAGCGCCACCGTGGGCCGCGCGACGCCGGCGATTTCGCCCGCGAACACCGAGCCCATGTGCGCGAACTGGACGAGATGCTCGGGGCGGGCGTCGGCGTTCGCCCCTGCATCGATCAGGATCGAGACGCCGCCGATCGCCGGAATGGGCACCGCGATCCCAGGCCTGTGCACGTCCGGCAGCCGCCGCAGCTCGACGAGCGCAGCCGCGAGCATGGCTCCCGTGTTCCCGGCCGAGACGACCACCGCCGCATCGCCTTCGGCCACCGCGCGGCACGCGAGGAACATCGAGCTTCCGCGCTTCTCGCGCACGGCGTCCGAGGGCTTCTCGTCCATGGCCACGACCTGGTCGGCGTGGACGATCTCGAGCCCGCCCGCGAGCGGCTCGAGCGCCTCGCGCGGCCCGTAGAGCACCGGGACGACGTCAGGCGACGCCGCCGCGAGCGCGCCTGCGACGATCTCCTCGGGCGCCCGATCGCCGCCCATGGCGTCGACGGCGACCCGAACGGGCGCCATCTACGGAGCCGGCGTGCGGAGCGGCTCGACCTCGCGACCCTTGTAGGTCCCGCAAGTCGGGCAGACGTGATGCGGCCGCTTCGGCTGGTGGCACTGCGGGCACTCGGTCACCGCAGGAATCGACAGGGTGTGCGTCGCCCGCCGCTTGTCTCGGCGGGACTTCGAGGTCTTTCGCTTCGGAACGGCCATCGCGGCGGTCGAGTATAGCGACAGCGACTAGTCGCTCGACCCGTTAGAGCTTGTCTTTGAGCTCGGCGAGCGCGGCCCAGCGCGGGTCGTGGTCCTCGCCCTCGTGCTCGTGCGGCTCCCGGTTGAGGTCGCGGCCGCACACCGGACACAGCCCGGCGCAGTCCTCGCGGCAGAGGATCTTGTCCGGCAGCGCGAGCGCGACGGCGTCGTGGGCCCACGCCGAGAGGTCGAGGCGGTGCTCGACGAGATACGGCGTCGTCAGCTCGTCGGACTCCCCGGGGTTCGTCGCCTGGTACTCGCGGCTCTCGACGTGGAGCGAGACGCCCGCGTCGGCGAGGCAGCGCACGCAGGGTCCCACCATGCGCGCCTCAAGCTCGAGCTCGAGCACGAGGCCGGAGCTGGTCTGCGTCAGCGCGAGCACGGCCTCGGGGCTCTCCGGGATCGGGACATAGCGCTGCCCGCCGAGCTCGAGCGGCTCCAGGTCCACGCTCAGAACGTCCCGGAACTGCTCGCCGGGACGCAGCTTGGCCGTGCGGATGTTGAACGTCGTCACGCCTTCACCGTAGCGCAGCGAAGACGGGGCTCGGTTGGGCTAGACGGGCTGCTGCTCGTCGGTGGTGATGCCTGCGACGACGGACTCCTGGGAGCGTTCGTGGAGTCGCTCGCGGCCTCGCCGAACGGCACCGAGGAACTTGTCCAGGTTGACCTCGAGCGTGGAGAGGATCGAGTCTGCCCAGTCCTCCATCTCGAGCCGCGTCTCGCGGGCCTGCCGCCTGGCTTCCTCGACGATCTCCTGCGCCTGGCGCTCGGCCAGCTTGGCGATCTCGGTCTGCGAAGCCTCCCGTACTGCCTGCTCGCGGGCCTCGCCGAGGATCCGGTCGGCCTCGCGCTTGGCCTCGGCCAGCATCTCCTGGCGCTCCTTCACGATCCACCGTGCTTGCTTGATTTCCTCGGGGATCGTGGCGCGCATCTGGTCGAGAATGTCGTAGATCTCCTCGCGGTCGATACGCACCTGATCGGTCAGGGGGACGGCCTTCGCGTTGTGCACGAGGTCGTCCAGCTTGTCGATGAGAACGAGTACGTCCATGCGATTCAGTCTACTCTTGCGGGCTGACAGGCGCGCCGGGCTTTCCCCGTGGGAACAGCTCGCGGAATCGGCGCGCGACCTGCTCCGGAACGAGGTCGTCGACGTTCCCGCCGAACGAGGCCACCTCCTTCACGC
>DAITAN010000076.1:0-9619 GCA_036824235.1 Gaiellaceae bacterium
TTCCTCACCAAGGTCCAGCGCACGGCGCGAACCGGCGCCCTGGTTTAGGTGCAGCGTCAGGGTGCACACCCCGGCGCGGCGCTGGCCCGGCGAGCTCCGTACCTCGAAGGCGACTGCCGCATCGGGGTCGAGCTCCGACCACCGGCGTTGAAGGCTTCCCTCCCGCAGCGCGAGCCGGCCGGCGTCGAAGCGATGCCCGAGCTGACGGTGACGATCGAGCGCAACGAGCAGGGCGAGCACGGCGACTACCGCCACCGCGAGCGCGGCCCAGAGGAAACCAAGCGCGGCCAGGATCGCGAGCGCGAGAAGCGGGAGCGCAAGCGCCCGTACGAGGCGGCGGCGCTTCGAGGCCGGCGGATGGGCTGCGAGCGGGGCCGCGGGATCGGGCGCCCCGGGGTCGACGGCCTGCAGGAGAGCCACCAACCGGTAATTGTCGATGACAGGGGCGAGCGCCGTCCCGCCGGTCCGTCCCCTGAGCCCGGCGGCGATCGCATTCACCGACGAGAGCCCGAGGGGCCGCCGCAGCGGCGAGTCGCGCACGTCGGCACCTCTGATCCGGTCGCGGTCGAGATGGACGACGCGCCGGGTCAGGAGCCCGCGGGAGGCGGCGAGCCTCTCGCCCTCGTCGCGGAGGGTGAACCGCCAGTCCACGAGCAGCGAGCCCGCGATCGCGGCGAGGACGACGAGCCCGATCCCGAGCCCGATGAGGAGAACGATGCCTAGGGCGTCGGTTGGAAACCTGTCCTCAGCGGCGTCGGTCACCCGG
Source organism: Gaiellaceae bacterium (assembly GCA_036824235.1). GTDB lineage: Bacteria > Actinomycetota > Thermoleophilia > Gaiellales > Gaiellaceae > JAIBJN01. Next base: position 767 of record DAITAN010000076.1, read on the forward strand.
TCGACGATCCCGCCCGGCAGGTCGTCCGCGAGGTTGAAGACGACGCCGACCACGGCCGCCGGCGCCAGGAGATAGCGCATGCTCGTGAGCCCACCGAGAACGAGGAGCCGCGACGTCGCCTGGTACACGGGCCTCGCCTCGACGGCTTCCTCGCCGTCGACGGCTCGCGGCCCGGCGAGGACGGCCTCCCGCAGCTGGTCGGCTTGCTCGCGCGAGACCGCTGCGAGCGACAGCTCGGCCTTCGAGCGGCCGCCGGCCGCCGCTTCCACCTCGACCTTGACGAGACCGAGGAGCCGGTGGACGAAGGGCTCGGTCACGTCGACACCGCGGATGCGGTCGAGCGGGATCGTCCGCACGCTTCGGCTGAACACGCCCGAGTGCAGCACGAGCTTCCCCTCGCCCACGCGGTAGCGGAACCGCCACCAGGAAAGAACGGCGAGCGGGATGCCGATGAGCACCAGGACGAGGACGATGGGGAGGATGACCCGCAGGCCTCCGGAGATGAGAAGAGCCAACATCGGGAGCAGGCTGGCGCCGATGAAGCGCCGCGCGATGACCAGGACGGCCAGCGGGTGCAGCCGCCCCTCCAGCTCCTGCGGCACCTCGGTCAGGTTCCCTCCTCGATGCCGGCGCGGAGCGCGAGCTCCTGCACGAGACGGTCGGCGACGTCGGGCGCCAGGCCCGGGATCGAGATGCCGCCGCCCGACGAGGCGGTCGTGATTTCGACGGAGACCAGGCCGAACGCGCGCATGAGCGGTCCTACGGTCGTCTCCACCGTCTGGACGCGCGCGTGCGGGACGACCTGGTGCCTCTGCCAGAGCCAGCCCTTCGCGACGGAGAGCCCGAGCTCGGTGACCTCGTAGCGGTAGTGCCGGTAATCGAGGCGCGGGACGCCCACCGCCAGCGCGGCCGCGCCGAGGACGGCGAGCCCGCCGAGGATGCCGATCAGCCAGGCAACGGTTCCCGCTTCCGCCAGGGCGGCGATCACCGTTCCCGCGATCACGAGGACGACGACGACCGCAGTTCCAATGAGCCCTTCGACCAGCCAGTAGGTCCGCACCCGCGGATCGAGCGAGTGGGCGGGCTCGCGGAGGATCACCCGCTCACCATGCCAGATCGACCATTCGGGGCTAGGGAAGGACTGAATCGTCTGTGACAATGTGAGTGCGGAGGCGAAGTGATTACTCCTCGAGCCGGCCAACGGACGCCCGATCTTTCGCGCGTGCGCGCGCGATCAGTGCTGTTCTTCCTGCTCGTCTCCGGCGCGTATGTCGGCGCGGCGAAGGTGGGCCTCAGCCTCGACGTCTCTCACGGGGTGATCACGCCGGTCTGGGCGCCTTCCGGGATCGCGCTCGCGGCGCTGCTCATCCTCGGCGTTCGCTACTGGCCCGCCGTCGCGCTGGGCGCGTTCGTCGCCAACGCGACGAGCGACGCGTCGCTCGGGGTCGCGGCGGGCATCACGGTCGGCAACACGCTGGCAGCCGTCCTCGGCGTGTTCCTGGTCCGTCGGATCGGGTTCACGCCGGCTCTCGACCGCGTCCGGTCGGTGCTCGCCCTCGTCGTCGGCGGTGCCCTGCTCTCGACGATCGTCAGTGCCACGAACGGCGTGACCGTCCTGACCATCGCGGACGCGACCGAGGATCCATACGGCACGGCCTGGGTCCTGTGGTGGTTCGGGGACGCGATCGGCGTGCTCATGGTCGCGCCCGTGCTGCTCGTGCTCTACGCGTCGCGCCACATCCGGCCCACGCCCCTACGGGTCGTCGAAGGGCTCGGCCTCCTAGCTGCCGTCGCCGCCGTGAGCGCGATCGTGTTCCTCGGAGGCGCCTGGCGGTACCCGTACCTGATCTTCCCGCTGCTCCTCTGGGCGGCGCTCAGCTTCCGTCAGGTCGGCGCCGCTTCTGCATCGTTCCTGGTCGGCGCCATCGGGACCTGGGGCGCCGTCGACGGACAGATCCCGCTCGGGGGCGACACCGCGACCGAGCGCGTGCAGCTCGCGCAGGCGCTCTTCGCCGTCGTGGTCGTGAGCATCCTCGTGGTCGCCGCCACCCTCGCCGAGCGCGAGGCCGGCCGCAACGCGCTCGCCCAGACAGCTGCGCGTCTCCGTGAGGCGCAGTCGATCGCGCACATCGGCAGCTGGGAGTGGGACCTGCGGAGCGACGCGATCACGTGGTCGGACGAGCTCTACCGCATCTTCGGCGTCGAACAGGGGACGGCGCCGCTCTCGTACAGCCCCTACCTCGAACAGGTTCACCCGGAGGACCGCGCACGGGTCGACGAGACCGTTAGGCAGGCCTGCGCGGATGGGCAGCCGTTCGCCGTGGAGCACCGCTTGCTGCGCCCGGACGGCAGCGAGCGGGTCGTCTCGGGCAGAGGGCGCGCTGTCTTCGACGGGAACGAGCCCGTGACGATGGTCGGCACGGCGCAGGACGTCACGGAGCAGCGCCAAATCGAGAAGCTGCGCGAGGACATCCTCTCGGCCGTCTCGCACGAGCTCCGTACGCCGCTCACCTCGGTGCTCGGCTTCGCGCTCACCCTCGAGGAACGCCGCGCCGAGCTCGACCCGCAGACGGTCGACGAGATCGTGGCGGACATCGCCCAGGCCGCGCGCAGGCTCGAGCGCCTGCTCGCCGATCTCCTCGACATCGAACGGCTACGCCTGGGTCACACGATCGTCAGGCGCGAGCGGGTCGACATCGCCGACCTGGTGAGGCGAGTCGTGGCCGACTACCCGCTCGGCGGCCGAGTGGTCAGCATCACCGGCGGCCCGGTGTCGGCGAGCGTCGACGGCGCGAAGCTGGAGCGGATCGTCGATAACCTCGTCGTCAACGCGGCCAAGCACACCCCGCCGGAGGGCCCCATCGAGATCCGGGTCGACACGCGAGGCCGCGACCTTCTGCTCGTCGTCGAGGACGAGGGCCCGGGGATCGCCGACGAGTACAAGCAGGACGTCTTCGAGACCTTCAACCGGGGCCCCAACGTCTCTTCCATGGCCCCGGGTGCCGGCATCGGCCTTTCCCTCGTGTCCCGCTTCGCCGCCATCCACGGCGGCCGTGCGTGGGTCGAGGACGCGCCGGGCGGCGGCGCATCGTTCCACGTCCTCATTCCGGACTGCGTCCAGGCGGAGCTCGCGCCAAGCGAGACTCTGGCGTAGCCGGAGCTGTTCAGCGCGTCGGGCACGACCGGCACCAGACCGAGGAGCCGTAGCCTGATCTCGCCGGGCGCAGGCCATGGCTTTCGGTCCTGCGCCCCAGCAGAGAACAGGAATCAGGGCGTTTGCACGGCAGTACCGCGATCGTCCTTGAGGATGTGAGAAGACGCCTTGAATCCCCAAACGGCCGCGTAGATCCCGAGGAACAGCTCCCACAGGAACTCTGGCGCGACCAGGAGGCCCGCCGGGCCGGTTGGGTTCCACACGTCGAAGAGCACGCCAATTTGCCCGATCAGGAGGAGGGGCCCCCCGATCAGTCCGAGCCAGGGCATCCACCGCGGGACGAGGCCGGACTTGTACATCAGGTAGCCGAGGATCAGCCCGTTTCCAAAGGGGACGATGAGTCCGGGGCCGAACAGGAACGTCCAGTCCTTGAGCTGCGCGAGCGAGACGGCGAGGTCAGCCGCGCCCGGAGAGTCCTGGCGCAGGCTCACGACCCCGAGGACGAAGATGATCCCGGCGGCGAGGAAGACGCACTCGATGATCCGGGCGGCGACGTAGCCGATGGCGAGGGTCTTGCTCTGCCGCTTCGCGATCGGGTAGAGGGCGACTGCCGTTCCGACGTTCGCGAGGATGAGAAGAAGCTCCAGGAAAGCCCCCAGGTAAATCTGGTTGTCCTTCCCGCCACCAGCGATGTACGCGGCCGGGTCGTCAAGAACGGATTGGAAGAGAGCCAGCGCCGAGATCGACGTCACGAACGTGATGAGGAACAGCACGCCGAAGATGCGCGCAGCTCTTTGATCTGAGCTCACGAAAGACCCCTTTCGTTCACGGGACGGCGACGCTGATTTTCGCGGGTGTCGCTCAACGATTCAAATGAGAACGGAAAGGCTCAACCATGCGGATCTGGCTCAGCGGCACGGGTGAAATGGGCCGGGCTGGATTCGAACCAGCGACCTTGGGATTAAAAGTCCCCTGCTCTGCCAGCTGAGCTACCGGCCCACGCGGAGCGAGTGTAGCGGCGGCATCCCGCTATCCTTGCCGGGCCGCGCCCCCATCGACTAGCGGCCCAGGTCACGGCCCTTTCAAGGCCGTAGCGCGGGTTCGAATCCCGCTGGGGGCACCTGGGCGGTTAGCTCAGTTGGGAGAGCGCCTGCCTTACAAGCAGGAGGTCGCTGGTTCGAACCCGGCACCGCCCACCTCCCAAAGCCCCCGGTAATCGGGGGTTTTCCTTGCCCCCTGGCTCGAGGCCACGTCAGCGGCGACCGACCCTGGTCAGGTTTGGTCAGGTTCGCCGGACAAACCAAAGCCCGCCTTCTCCGCGCTCGAAGCGGTCAACTCATTGATCGTCGACTACGAGGAGAAGGCGGCCTAAGTGGCTTTGGGGCACGGCCACTTTGAGCCACTTGTCGATCTGCTCCTCGCTTGGCGGATCAGATACTTGGAGACGATCACGGACCGTCCCTAGCTGGAGCTCGCGGGCGTACTCATCTTCCTCGAGATGCGCCCAGAGATCCCTCGCACTATCGCCCAACACCGTTGACCCCCGTCCTCGGATGATCGCTTTCGCCGACGAAATACCCCATGTCGAGGCGACCCGAAACCGGGCTGCCGCCAGGTCAGTCGGTCAGGTTTTTGCGGGCACCGGGGCGGGAAGAAGCAGTGCGTTCGCGGTCGTGACCGATGGAAAAGCCGACACTCACGTTTGCACTCGCCGCGTGTTTCGCGTCGTTCGCGCTCTTCGCGGCGGGTTGCGGCGGAGACGACGAGTCCTCGAGTCAGACGACCACTGAGGCGTCTACCGGGGCGTCGACCGACGAGTGGGCAGACAGCTTCTGTTCGGCGTTGACGACGTGGAAGAACGATCTGGAGAAGGCCGCTGAGCCGCTCACCGATCTGTCCTCACTCTCAGAGGAGAGCCTCCAGCAGGCGGCTGATGACGCAAAGACGGCAACCGAGACGCTCTCCGACAGCCTGAGCGGCCTCGGGCGTCCAGACATCAGTTCGGGAGAGCAGGTCGAGAGTTCTGTCCAGGGCCTTGCGACGGAGGTCGAGAACGGTGCGGACGAGATCGAGACCGCCGTCGAAGGGGTTTCGAGTGTCGCCGACATCCCGTCAGCGCTCGACACAATTACAACCGCGGTTACGGATATGGGCACCGAGGTTGACGGTGCCGTGCAAACGCTCGAGGATGCCGACGTCAGCGGTGAGCTGGTGACCGCGTTCGCCGACGCAGATTCCTGCGGAGAACTCCACTAACTCCGCCAAGAAGCGGAGGAGGCCATGAACCGACGTCTCGACCGAACAGCTCGAAATGAGGCGCTCATTCGTGTAGTGAACGAGCGGATCGAGGAAGTCGACAAGGCAGCCCAAGAAACCAACTACGATCACAAAGAGACGCTCTTCGAGTTTCTCTGTGAGTGCGGCGACGGTGACGCCGGCGACGTCGGCTGCGAGGCGCGCGTCGAGATGACGATTCGAGAATATGAGGCTGTTCGCTCCCAGGACGACCGTTTCGCCCTCCATCCAGGGCATGAACAGGAGGCGATCGAGTCCGTGGCAGTTCGCAACAAGCGATTTGTGATCGTCGACAAGAAGCCGAGCGTAGAGCGGTTCGTCCAAGACGATCCACGCGGTGCACCATCTGAGTGAGAACGCCGTCGGAACGTTGCGGAAGACGTCCGACTTCTACGGCCTTAGATTTCCGCCCGACGTGCCGGTTTTCCGGGCCTCCCTCCTCCCGTAGACCCACGGGCTTCGATTCCTCATACTGGAACGGCGGTGCTCACTGCCGAGCACATCCGGGTCGAACTCGACCGCCTCGCCTGCACGCTGGGACGAACGGGCGCGGACGACTACGTCGCCATTCAGGACTTGGGCACGACCGTGATGCTGAAGGGACCGCCGCTGAGCGGGCTGCTGTGGTGCGGGCCCGCCTCCGAGGCGATCGCCCTGCTCGAGGAGCTTCCGGCGGACGTCGGCCCGGACGCTGTCTGGCGCCAGCTCGTCGGCTAGCCGGCACAGGGTTAGGTCCTGGGGCCCACTGCGGCCCGTGGGCCCCAGGCTGAGACAAGGTCAGACCCCTGTCGACAATAGTCTACGCCCCCTCCGCGCCCGTTCCTAGGCCTGTGAGTAGAGTCTTTGTAGATCTGTCCCCTTGTTGAGGCGGGGTCGAGCTGGGGTCGGCCCCGCCTCTATAGATCGCGACTAGGCGACGACGACGGGGTGACGGACGACCGCCGAGTACAGGTAGCCGAACGTGTTGAACGGGACGGACGCCGGCTGCGTCCGCCCGTCCTCGTCCGTCGCCCGCGTCCAGAGCTCGTAGTCGCCCGGAGAGCGCGGCTCGATCTTGAATCTCCAGCGGACCCAGGCACCGGGACGGTTGGCGCCGTAGAGGCGGGCATCGGCCCAGGTCGCGCCCCGGTCGACCGAGACCTCGACGCGGCGGATCGCCGCCGTCCCTGACCAGGCGCGGCCGGTCAGAGTCGTCCGTTCGTTCACCGGAAGCACGGCGCCGCGCGCGAGCTCGAGGGCGCTCTTCACGGGTTGGCCCGTGAGTGGCGGGGAGTCGACCGGGTAATCCGGGCCGAACATGCGGTACGAGGTCGTGTTCCAGGGTGAGAAGAGCGGCTGGGTCGAGACCTCGATCTGACCGAGCCACTTGATGCCCGCAATCCCGACCCAGCCCGGAACGACGAGGCGCACCGGGAAACCGTGGTCGGGAGGGAGCTGCGCCCCGTTCATCTCGTACGCGAGAAGGACGTCGTCGAGCGCCTTGTCGACGGGGAGCGGCCGCCGCACCTTGCCGAGGTCGACGCCGCCCGTGATGACGTTGGGGTCGAGACCAGACGGAAGGACGTCGACTGCGTCCTTCGTCATCCCCGCGCGCTCGAGCACCTCCGAGAGCAGGACGCCGCGCCATTCCGCGACGCCGACACCGCCCAGCCCCCACTGCGTCCCGGGCGTCGGCGCGCCCTGTTGCCCGGCGAAGAAGCCGCGACCGTTGCCGGCGCACTCGATGAAGGCCGTCAGCTTCTTCGAGCGCAGCCGCTTGAGGTCGCGGAGCGAGAACTCGACCGAGTCGCCGGCGCCTGGGCGAAGCTTCAGGCCGTCCCCGAAGACCCGGAGGCGCCACGTGGCGGGGTCGATGAGCGGCGTAGCCGTGTGGTTGCGTACGAAGAAGCGCTCGTTCGGAACCTCGTACCCGGCTTCGGCAAGCGAGTCCCACCGCGTCTCGGCGTTCGTCCCGAAGGGGGTGAACCACTCCGGGGGCAGCGGCTTTCTGATCGGCGAGCCCGCCGAGGCGCTGGTGGCAGGGGCGGCTCCCGTGAGTGGCCTGCCCCCGGCCAGGAGAGGCAACGCACCACCGACGAGTTGGAGGAGCTTCTTGCGGGAGACGCCTTCGCTTTCCATGCGGGCAGCGAACTGCTCGGCCCTAGCGGCCAGGTACTTCTCTTCGTCTCCATGCTCGTCGGGCATCCCGAATCCCACCTCTCATTGTGACGGCTGCACCCGGGTGGTTCTCGACGCGGCTAAGATTCCACGTTGCGCCTGGGGGCGTAGTTCAGTTGGTTAGAACGCCGGCCTGTCACGCCGGAGGTCGCGGGTTCGAGTCCCGTCGCTCCCGTCTCGTCCCTGGTTTTCTACTCATGTTCCTTCAGCGTGTGGTAATTGCGTTGACACCAGTCCCTGCCGGGGTGCTGGTCACTGCTGCATCCTTGGATCGTGCGTAGGGTCGGCGTACGTGGGAGGGCAACCGTGATCGATGGCTTCGGGGCGCAGTTCGTAGTGCCAGGGTTCGTTGCCGTAGATCTGGCATAGCCCGTGCTCGGCGCCGCGCTCGGACAGCCACGCCGTGGCATCGGAGCGCCCAATGTCGACCGCGTCCCCCGACACGTGAGCAGACGTCTTCGCGGTGGCCACCCACCGGGCGGCTTCCTCTCGTGATCCGTACTCGGAAACCGCCTCACGAAGGAGCTGATTCTGGTACGCCGGGGAACGCCAGCCACTATCGACGAAGAACTGGACCCCGTCGTTCGCGGCATCAGTTGCAGCCTGGCGCAGGGCGCCGAGCAGGTCGGGGTCGAGGTTGGCGACACCCGGGATCTCGTCATCAAAGACCGTCGTGCCGTCCGGGAGGGCACCGTCAGCCTCGCCGGACGCACCACGGTGCTCACTGCGAAGACCACGGAGCTCACCGCGAAGGACGTCGATGGGTGATGCGGCCGTCGAGGACGAGGACGCCAGCGACTGGTAGCCGAGGCCTGCGGCGATCGCAGCGATGACGACTAGCAGGCCGGCGACGCGGATCTTGCGAATCCGAATCCGACGGGTCGATGTTCGTGCTGGTTCGCGGTAGGTCACGCCTCCATTCAAGGCAGCGCGGTGTTGCCAGCACGTATGTGGTTTTCGATATGCCGACGACATGCGCCAGCTCGTACCATCGGAGCATGCGTGTGTTGCTCGTTGAGGACGAGCCCTACATGGCAGAAGCCATCCGCGATGGCTTACGCCTGGAAGCGATCGCGGCCGACATCGCCGGTGACGGCGACACCGCTCTGGAGCTGCTGAGCGCCAACGCCTACGACATCGCCGTCCTCGACCGAGACATTCCCGGCGCTTCCGGTGACGAGATCGCCAACCGCATCGTCGCCTCCGGCAGCGGCATGCCGATCCTCATGCTCACCGCTGCCGACCGT
>DAITAN010000444.1:0-2053 GCA_036824235.1 Gaiellaceae bacterium
GTCATCGTGGCCGCGCGGCTGCGCGAGCGTGTCGCAGCCACCGACGAGCCCGCCAGGCTGCGGGCGGTGGCCGCGCCGCACGATCCCGACGGCGTGCTCATGGCCATGGCCGGCGCCGACGAGGCGGCCCGCTCGCGCCTCGAGCGCTACCTCGAGGAGCTGAGGGACGTCCAGCTCGAGATCTCGGGCGGGGACCTCGCGGAGCTCGGACTGACCGAGTCGCCCCAGGTGGGCGCGATCCTGGAGGAGGTCCTGCGGCGGAAGGTGAACGGCGAGCTGGACGGCCGAGAGGCCGAGCTGGCCGCCGCCCGGGAGCTGATCGGGGCCTCGTGATCTTCGAAGCGGAGCTCGGAGACCCGTACCGGGTCGTCTTCTCGTCGCGCCTCGGCGGCGTCAGCGAGGGGCCGTACGAGTCGCTGAACCTCGGGATCCTCACGGAGGACGAACCCGAGCGGGTCGTCGAGAACCGTCGGCTGCTCTGCGGGTCGGTCGGCGTCGACCCCGAGACGGCCACGATGGCCTGGCAGGCGCACGGCGCGAAGGTCCTGCAGGCCGACGGCCGCGGGATCGTGCGGCCGGGAACCCCGCTCGAGCGCTGCGATGGGCTCTGGACGGACGAGCGCGACCGGGGGCTCATGCTTCTGACCGCCGACTGCCTGCCGGTCGCCCTCGCGCGCGTCAACGGGAGGCCGGCGCTCGCCGTCCTCCACGTCGGGTGGCGCGGCCTGCTCGGCGGCATCGTCGAGTCCGGGGTGGAGGCTCTCGGGGGAAGCCCGCTTCGCGCCGCGATCGGCCCGGGCATCGGCCCCTGCTGCTTCGAGGTCGGCGAGGAGGTCGCCGAGCCGTTTCGGTCGCGCTTCGGCCCGGACATCCTCGTCGGCGGGAACCTCGACCTCGTCGAGGCGACCGAGCGGGCGTTGCTCGCCGCCGGCTGCGAGTCGGTCGAGCGCGTCGACCTCTGTACCTCGTGCGAGCAGGAGCTGCTCTTCTCGCACCGCCGCGACCAGGGCGTCACCGGGCGCCAGGGGATCGTTGCCGCCCTCCGCTGACAGCTCGGCGGTCGCCGAGACCTACGCCCGCATCCGCGAGGAGGTCGGGCCCGACGTCACCGTGGTCGCGGCGACGAAGTACGTCTCGGCGGACGAGATGGAGATGCTCGTCGAGGCCGGGGTCGAGGTCGTGGGGGAGAACCGCCTGCAGGACCTCGCAGCCAAGCACGAGCGGTACGGCGACAGCTTCCGCTGGCACTTCATCGGCCACCTCCAGTCGCGCAAGGCGCGCGATGTCTCCGACCTCTGCGAGCTCTGCCACTCGCTCGCGAGCGAGTCGGCGGCGCGGCGCCTGACCATACCGGCACTCGTCGAGGTCAACCTCTCGGGCGAGGACTCGAAGTCGGGCGTCCCGCCGGAGTCCCTCTCCGCGTTCCTGGCCGAGGTGCGCGAGCTCGGCGTCGAGGTTCGCGGCCTGATGACGATGCCGCCGCTCGCAGACGACCCCGAGGCCTCGCGCCCCTACTTCCGCCGTCTCCGCGAGCTGGCTGACGAGCACGGTTTCCAGGAGCTGTCGATGGGGACGTCCCAGGACTATCGGGTCGCAGCCGAGGAGGGCGCGACGCTGGTGCGGGTGGGATCCGTTCTGTACGGGCGCTAAACGCTCCGGTCGAGCGTCTATCATCCATCGGCGTCTATGGGTGTAGGAGACGTCTGGAGCCGCGCGCTCGTCTACTTCGGCATCGTCGAGGAGGACGAGTACTGGGACGAGGAGGCTTACGCCGCCGAGGAAGAGCTCGAGCGGACGTACGACCGCGACCGCCAGAACGTACGGCGGATCAACCCACGGACGCGCCAGCGCGAGGAGTTCGAGGACTGGTCCGAGCCCGATGCACAGCCGGGCGCGCAGACCGCGGTCATGCGCCAGTCAAGCGGACGCCGGCCGCCGCTGGAGGCGGTTGCCGCAGCGTCGGTGCGCGTGCACCTCGTCGTGCCGCGGAGCTTCAACGACGCGCAGTCGATCGCGGACAAGTTCAAGGACTCCGTGCCCATAATCGTCAACC
>DAITAN010000445.1:0-2048 GCA_036824235.1 Gaiellaceae bacterium
CCCGCCGTGCAGGAGACCCCACCGGTCGGCTGCACGGTCAAGTGGCGGTGACCCACCCCCGCCAAGTAACACAGTGTTACTTGGGCTCGGCGGTTCGCTTGCGGGAGACGAGCTCGAGCGCCTCTTCCCTCGTCGAGATCGTGCCGACGGCGCGCTCCTCTGCGACGAGCTCGAGCAGACGGCCGATCTCCGGCCCCGGCGCGACGCCGAGCTCGAGGATGTCTTCGCCGCGGAGCAGCGGCTCGGGCGGCTCCGAAGCGCGGGCCGCGCGCACGGCGTCGTAGAGATCGGTCGCGCCGAGGAAGGCGAGCGCCGTGAGCGACCAGGGCTCGGTCCGCCTGCGGAAGCGGTGGATCGCGCGCGGGGAGTCGTCGGCGGGCCTCTCGGTGGAGAGGAGCGTGCGGGCGAGGCGGCGCAGCTCGTTCGAGATCGGGAGGCGCAGGAGGCGTTCACCGAAGACGACGACGAGGACGAAGCCCGGCGTGTCCACGAGATCGACGCGCTCGAGACCGTCGAGCTCGCCGCCGAGTGGGGATAGGAGCCCGAGGTCGCCTGCGCGGCGGAGCCCGTCGGGAGACATGCGCTCGAGCTCGCCCAGGATCCGCTCCCCAGCGGGATCGACGGCCCGCTCCGCGGAGTCCCGGACGAGCCTCTCGGTCTCCTCGTCCAGCAGGAAACCGAGCTCGTCTTCCAGCCGGACGGCGCGCAGGAGGCGGAGCGGATCGTCGTCAAAGATGGAGGGCGTGACGGCGCGGAGCCGGGAGGCGGCAAGGTCCGCTTCCCCGCCGAGCGGGTCGACGAGATCGCCGCCCTCGAGCGGGCGAGCCATTGCGTTGACCGTGAAGTCGCGCGTGGCGAGGTCGTCCTCGATCGTTTCTCCGTGGAGCGGCGTGAAGTCGATGGTGCTGCCTGCCCGGAAGGCCACGCGCCAGGCCCCATGACGCTCCGAGAGCGGAAAGACCGCTCCACCGGATAGCCGCGCGTAGAGGCGCGCGGCTAGCTCGGGGTCCGCGCAGGCGACGTCGACGTCCACGACCTCGCGCCCGAGGAGCTCGTCGCGCAACGCGCCGCCGACCACCCACGCCGGCTCGCTCCCGACCGCCTGCTTGATGCGGTCATCCATCGACGACCCTCCGCACGGCCCGCCGTGGGTCGTGCGCAATGCCGCAGGTGATCTCGTAGTTGATCGTCCCGAGCACGCGCGCGTGCTCCTCGGCGAGGATCCCGTCGCCGATGAGCGTCACGGGCATGCCCACCGGCTCGTCCCCGAGCTCGACCGCGAGCGAGTCCATCGAGATCGTCCCGACCACTCGGCGCCGCTCCTCGCCGACGAGCACCTCCGTGCCGGTCAGCCCGCGCCGGAAGCCATCCGCGTAGCCGACCGGGACGATGCCGATCCGGGAAGGCGCCTCGGCGACGAAGCGCCGCCCGTACCCGGTGCTCTCACCGGGCACGAGCGACCGCGTGAGGGCGACGTGGCTCCGCCAGGAAAGGACGGGCTCGAGCCCGTGGCGCGCCGGATCGTCGCCGAAAGGCGAGAGCCCGTAGACGGCGATGCCGCAGCGAACGGCATCCAGGCGCGCGTCGGCGAAGCGCAGGGCTCCGGCACTGTTCGCGAGGTGGGCCGGGATCCCGGGAAACGCACGCCTGACCTCATCGAACCGCAGGATCTGTTCGCGCGCGAAGGTCTCGTCGCTCTCGTCCGCGGTGGCCAGGTGGCTCATGACGCCGACGAGGCGGTCGCGCGGGAGCGCGAGCGCATCCGCGAGGCTCATCCCCCAGCGGCCCATGCCGGTGTCGACCTTGAAGTGGACGTCGAGGCCCTCGGGGACGGGCGGCCCCGACAGGGCAACCTCGAGCCGAGCTTCGCGCGCGCGCGTCTCCTCGTCTTCTCCGAGCGGGCTCATGACTATGACGCGCGCGTCGGGAAGGGCCGCGCGCAGTTCCTCACCCTCCGCGACCGTCGCCACGCAGAGCCCGGCTCCGCCGGTCGCGAGCGCCGTCCGCCCGGCGTCGACGGCGCCGTGGCCGTAGGCGTCGGCTTTCAC
>DAITAN010000446.1:0-2042 GCA_036824235.1 Gaiellaceae bacterium
ATCCGCGAGGCACACGAGGCGGGCGCGGTCCGGATCCGGACCGCGGCGCAGGCGCTGGCGGTGCGCTTCGACCTCGACGTTCCGGCCGTCGCCGACGACGAGCCACAGACCGAGCCCGACGTCATGCGTGCCGGCGAGCGGCTCGTGACCTCGATGTTCGCGGACGTGCGTGGATACACGCCGCTGACGGCGGCAACCGCACCGGAGGAGCTGGCCGATCGCATCACGATGCTCCACCGCTGGGCCACCACCGAAGTTGGACGGCGCTACGGGATCGTGGACAAGTTCGCGGGCGATGCGGTGATGGCGACGTTCAACGCTGCGGGGGCCCGTGTCGACCACGCGGTGCTCGCGCTCGAGGCGGCGCTCGCCATCCGCGACAAAGCGGCGCTCATGGACCTCCCGGTCGGCATCGGCATCGCCGTCGGGCCGGCCGTCGTGACGCGCTCGGTCGGCAACGCGAACGTGAGCGTCCTCGGCGAGGCAACGAATCTCGCGGCGCGCCTGGAGAGCGCCGCCGCAGGCGGGGAGATCCTCCTCAGCGACGAGGCGTTTCGCCGAGTCGGCGCGTGGCTCGCCGACCGCGGCCTCGCGGTCGAGCGGGAGGAGCTCGAGCTCAAGGGCTTCTCCGGCCCGCAGCCGGCCTACCGGTTGGCATCCTTCGTGCCAGCGGCGGCCGGCTGACGGACCGTCGGCCTAGCCGGACCAGGGCTCCGCGTACAGGAGCGAGCCGTGTGTGGTCAGGTTCTCCCCCGTCTCGAGGAGCGTCTTCAGGCCGGAGAGGATCTGCGGCCACCCGCCGAAGACCTCGTCGTTCGCGCCCTCGCGCAGCTGGTCGTGGGTGACGGTCAGCCGGCAGGAGTCGCCCACCGGCTCGATGTCCCACGTGACCCGGGACGTCCCCTCCGCCTTGACGTCGTCGCTCCAGAGCGCGTTGAAGCTCTGGACGAGCCGTCGCGGCGGGTCCACCTCCAGGTTCTCACCGGCGGCAATCGCCAGCTCGCCTGCGTGGGACTCGTACTTGGAGCCGTTCGTCCAGTCGGACTCGACGCGCACTCCGAACGAGTAGCGCGCCCTCAGGTCGGCGTCGGTGATCGCCTCCCAGAGCCGCTCCGGCGTCGTCTTGATGTAGATCTCGAACACCTTTTCCATCTCAGCCTCCAGCGTCTTCTTGAGCCCGGTGAGCGTCGCAGCCCAGGGCTCGGCGTACTTGCTCACCCAGCGGTCGTGGACGAGCCTGATCGGAACGGGGTTCAGGAAGTGCAGCTTCTCGCGGCCACGCCGCTTGGTCGTCACCAGACCGGCGGCCTCGAGAACACGCAGGTGCTTCATCACCGCGATGCGGCTCATGGGCAGACGCCGCTCGAGCGCGCTCAGCGTCTGACCGTCCTCCCTGTAGAGCTCGTCGAGAAGACCGCGTCGCGTCGGGTCGGCAAGCGCCTTGAACACCGCGTTCATGCCGAGATGTTATGTAACCGTTTGGTTACGTGTCAAGTGCGAGCGGCTGAGGCGACCTCGAGGACGGCCTTCACGATGCCGTCGTAGCCCGTGCAGCGGCAGAGGTTCCCCGAGAGCGCGATCCGAACCTGCTCCTCGGTGGGGCTCGTGGTCTCCTCGAGGAGTGCTGTCGCCGAGATCAGCATGCCCGGCGTGCAGAAGCCGCACTGGACGCCCCCGTGTTCGAGGAACGCTCGCTGGAGCGGCGCGAGGCTCTCGCCGTCGGCGAGCCCCTCGACGGTCGTCACCTCGCGTCCGTCCGCCTGGACGGCGAGGTAGGAGCACGAGTTCACCGGCTTCCCGTCGAGCAGCATCATGCAGGCGCCGCACTCCGAGTCGTCGCAGCCCTCCTTGGCACCGGTGAGGCCGACGGCGTCGCGGACCGCGTACAGGAGCGTCGTCGACGGGGCGAGCTCGAGCTCGTACGCGATCCCGTTCACACTCAGCAAAACCGGGACCTTCACGAGGCACCCACGCCGAACAGGGACGAGCTGGCCGGAACCGCCACGGTCTCGCCGCGGGCACGCGCAACGGCGGCCGTCAGC
>DAITAN010000447.1:0-2040 GCA_036824235.1 Gaiellaceae bacterium
GGGCGATCTCGAAGCCGCCGTCGCGCGGGTCGACGCCCTTGGCCGCGGCCGGCGTCCCGCCCGTCGTCGTGTCTTCGGTCGATGTGGCCGCGGTCGTGTCGTCTGTCGCGGCGGCCGGCTCCGTGGCGGCCGTGTTCTCCCCGCCGCCACATGCGGCGGCGAGGAGAAGGGCCGAGCCCATGGCGGCTGCGGCTGGAAGCAGTCTCAGGCGCCTCATCGGTCGTCGTCACCGCCGCCGTGGCCGCTCGAGTCGTCGTCGCCACCCGAGCCGGAGCCCGAGTTGTCGTCGTCGTCGCGGTCGTCGTGCGAGTTGCCGGGGCCGGAGTTGTCCTCCCGGCCGCCGCGGTCGTCGTCGGCGTTGCCGGGGCCGGAGTTGTCGTTCCGGGCGCCGCCGGCACCCGTGCAGCGGGGATCGGTGGCGTGCTCGGCCTCGTCACACGGGCCGCGCACGTCTTCGCCCGCCTCGCGGCGACCGTTGCCGAGGGCCGGTGCGACGCCGGTGCAGCGCGCGTCGTTGCGATTCTCTGCCTCGTCGCACGGGCCGCTGATGTCGACGCCGCCCGTCGTGGTCGTGCCGGACGTGGTCGTGTCCTCGAGCGTCGTCGTGCCCTCGGTCGTGGACGGCGCCTGGGCGGCCGAGCCGCCGCCGTCGCTGCCGCTCGCTGCGAGCGCGACGCCGACGCTGAAGGCGACGACGATCGCGGGGACGAGCAGGAGCTTCGTGATGGTGTTCATGTGACCCTCCTTGTTGCTCTCGGAAGTACTGCACCGAGGCTATGAAGGGCCGGGAAAAGCGCGCCCCCAGGCGGGTTCAAGAGTCGGTCGCGGGCGAGTAAAGGATCGGTAGATCGCCGCTTCCAGAGCCCAGATGCCCTCTGGCTAGACTCGAAGCAATGGCCGAGCGAAGCTGGGGCGAACGGATCCGGAACCCGTTCAACTGGACGTGCAACTGCGCGGACGACTGCTGGTGCGTGACGACGCGTTGGGGTCGGGCCCTCATGTGGTACATCCCCCCGCGGTTCCACCGCTTCCCGCCGAAGGGCTGACCCGCCGGAGCCTAGTCGTCGTCGCCGGAGCCCTTGCCGCTCGAGTCGTCGTCAGACCCGGAGCCGCTCCCGCTGGAGTCGTCCGAGCCCGATCCGGGCCCGCTCGAGTCGCCGCCGCCGGAGCCGCTCCCGCTCGAGTCGTTATCCCGTTCACGAGGGTCGCAGTCGGGGTCGGCGTCGTGCTTCGGGTCGTCGCACTTGCCGGGCAGGTCGTCGTCGCCCGTCGTCGTTTGCTGCTGAGTCGTCGTTCCCGTGTCCGTCGTGGTGGGGGTCGAGACGGTTTCGGAGCGCGCGATCTTGCCTTCTGAGACAGAGACGACCGTCGGGACGGCTGCGAGCGACGCCGCCGAGGCGGCGTAGACCGCAAGCGCCAGTCCAACGGGGAAGGCGAGGCCGAGGACGGCGAGGAAGAGGACGCGTGCTCTGCTCATCGTTTCGACGCTAGCAAGGCGAGTCTTCAGGAATGGTTAGGACCGGGTGAGGAGTCGGCAGGGAAGCTCGCGCGGACCCGGGTGCCCGGGCCGTCGAGCAGCTCGACGCGCCCGCCCCAGCGCTCGGCCAGCTCGGCCACGATCGCCAGGCCGAGGCCGGTCCCGGGGCCGGTGCTTCGGCCGCCGGCGCCGCGGTAGAAGCGCTCGAAGACGCGCTCGCGCTCCTCGGGCGCGATGCCCGGGCCCGTGTCGGCGACGACCAGCGCGCCCGGCTCCGTGCCAACCGTGATCTGGGCTCCCGAAGGGGAGTAACGGATCGCGTTCTCGATCAGGTTGTCGAGGATGTGGGCGATGTCGGCGGGGGCGGCGAGGATCCTCCCGCCCTGCCCGTCGGCAAGCGCGAAGTCGTGGCCCGCGGTGGCCGCCGGCTCGGCCCAGCGCCGCTCCGCGGCCCGCACGGCTTCGCCCAGGTCGATTGGCTCGGCGACAGCCTCCTCCGACGACGCCCGGGCGAGCGCGAGGAGGTCGTCGACGAGGGCGCTCAGCCGGTCGAGCTCGGCCTC
>DAITAN010000448.1:0-2032 GCA_036824235.1 Gaiellaceae bacterium
GCGCGGCTGCGCGAATGGCGTCGAGCTCGGCGTCGTCCTTGACGGCCCGGAGCCCGAGCACGACGCCCTTCGCGGGCACGAGTGTCGAGCCGTTCGCGGAGAGCGCGCCGTGCGCGGCGACGGTGACGAAGTCCGACTCGAAGGCGACCGGCGATTGAGCAAGCTCGCCGAGACGCGTCCCGAGAAACCCGAAGATGTCGCGGTCGGCCTCGATCAGCTCGACGCCGTCGAGGGCGCGAGCGGCCTCCGCGTAGCGGCCGTCGGTGGCGACGAGCACGCGGTCGCCGTCGACGAGGACGGCGGCGTTCGAGCTGTCGAAGCCCGTGAGATAGCGGACGTTGGTGGAGTTCGTGGCGAGAAATGTGGCCGCGCCGAGCGAGTCCAGCTCCCCCCGCAGCCGTGCGATGCGGTCGTTCATCCCTGCTCCTTGAGATAGATGAGTGCTTCCTTGTAGCCCTCAGGGCCCTTGCCGACGATGCGGTGCGCGACGACGTCGGTGATGACCGAGAGCCGCCGCCAATCCTCGCGCTCGTCGATGTTCGAGAGGTGAACCTCGACCACCGGGGCACCGCAGAGCTCGAGCGCGTCCCTGATCGCGTAGCTGTAGTGGCTCCACGCGCCCGGGTTGACGATGAGCCCGTTCGCCCAGCGTGTGGAGTCGTGGCACCACTCGACGAACTGGCCCTCGTGATTCGTCTGGAAGCAGCGCGCGCTGAACTCGAGCTCCCGCGCCCATCCGTAGATGCGGGTCTCGAGCTCGCCGTAGCTGAGGCCGCCGTAGAGATCCGGGTCCCGCTGGGCGAGGACGTCGAGATTGACGCCGTTGAGGACGGCCACCTGCATGGCGGCGAGTCTACTGCCGGATGAGCGCCGTCAGCGCGGCGCGGGCCTCGCCGTCCGGGACCGTGGTCACCACGGGCTTCCCGGGCGCTTCGAGGAGGACGAAAACACCCTCGCCCTTCTTGTCGCGCTTCAATGCCGCCCACGCGACATCGAGGTCCGCTTCGACCGGCTCGGGGCTCAGGATCTCCTCGACCGCGTCGGTCGGCTGCCCCGAGATGCGGAGCGCCGCGAGGAGCCCGAGCGCGACCGCCTCGCCGTGGGAGACCCGGTAGCCGGAGCCCGCCTCGAGCGCGTGCGCGAACGTATGTCCGAGGTTGAGCCAGGCGCGCCGGCCTTCGGTCTCGTACGGGTCGGAGAGGACGATGCCGGCCTTGTAGGCGGCGCAGGCGCGGATCATGTCCGCCTCCTTCAGCTTCCATACGTCGTGGCCGGCGAGAAGGCCCGTCTTCACCACCTCGGCCATGCCGGCGCGGCGCTCCTTCTCCGGGAGCGTCGCCAGGACGCTCGGGTTGATGCCGACCGACTCTGGGAAGTGGAACGCGCCGGCGAGGTTCTTCCCGTCCGGTGTGTTGATGCCCGTCTTGCCTCCGATCGCGGCGTCGACCTGGCCGGTGAGCGTCGTCGGGACGGCGACCCAGCGGATTCCGCGCAGGTAGGTCGCGGCGACGAAGCCGACGAGATCCGTCGTCGAGCCGCCGCCGAGCGCGACGATCGTGCCGTCGCGGCCGAGCGTGAGCTCGCTCCAGAGCCGCTCGACGACGGCCAATGACTTGGCCGCCTCACCCGCGGGGACTGTGAGGACGGGCCGGTCGGAGGCCGGTGGATGGAGCTGCAGGACCTGCTCGTCCGCGACGACGACAGCGGGGCCGCTTGTGACGATCCCGCCCGGAACAGCGATCCGGAGGGCGGCGAGCAGCACGTCCTCGACGCTCACGGCGGTCGCATCCGCTGCCTCGGCGTAGACCTCCTGCCGCGACTCGTAGATCCTGCGGAAGTCGCTCTCGCGCTTCGCCAGTGGCCGGTCGGAGCCGCGAACCCGCTTCCACGCCGTCTCGACGCCGACGTCGAGGTACACGGTGAACGCGCGGGCGCGAAGCCGCTCGCGGCTGAGCGGGGACAGGACGGCGCCCCCGCCGAGGGCGATGACCGCGTTCTGGCCCGCGAGCACCTCGGCGAGCGTGTCCTCCTC
>DAITAN010000449.1:0-2027 GCA_036824235.1 Gaiellaceae bacterium
CCCGCCTGCGAGGATCGTCGAGCCGTCAGGGCGGGTGAAGGTCCTCGGCGTCTCCGGGCTCCCGCTCGGCATCGAGCCCGACGAGGAGTATTCGTCGGAGCGGGTTGAGCTCGAGCCCGGCTCGGTCGTCGTCCTCTACACGGACGGCGTGCTCGAGGCACGGCGCGACGGCGAGCTGTACGGAGAGGAGCGCCTCGACCGCCTGCTGGCGCAGAGCCATAACCTGCCGGCCCAGGAGCTCGCGTCGGCGATCCTCGCCGACTGCCGCCGCTTCTCGGGCGGCGACCTCTCGGACGACTGCGCCATCGTCTGCCTCAAGCTGGCACGCTGATCCCGTGACCCCGGGCTCGGACGTCGCCGCTGCTTCGGTCGCGCCTGTCGCAGCGGTCGGCCGGGCGCGGCTGTCGGTCGTCGTGTTCATCGCGGGTATCGCCACGCTCGCGACCGAGATTGCGGCCTCGCGCCTGCTCGCGCCCTACTTCGGCAGCTCGACGATCGTCTGGGCGAACATCATCGGGCTCATCCTCCTGTACCTCTCCATCGGGTACTGGCTGGGCGGGAGGGTCGCCGACCGCCGGCCCGAGGCGCGGCTTCTCGGCTGGATCATCCTCGTCGCGGCGCTCGCGGTCGCGGCGACCCCGTTCGTGGCTCGGCCGATCCTGGAGCTCGCGGTCGAGGGGCTCGACGCGGTCTCGGTCGGCGCAGTCGTCGGCTCCTTCTTCGCTGCGCTCGCCCTCTTCGCGATCCCGATCACGCTGCTCGGGATGGTCGCGCCGTTCGCGATCCGCCTCGCGCTCGGCGACGTCAAGGAGGCGGGGACGGTCGCCGGGCAGCTGTACGCGATCTCGACGATCGGGAGCATCGTCGGGACCTTCCTCTCGGCGATCGTGACGATCCCGCTCCTGGGCACCCAGCGCACGATGCTCGGCTCGGCTGCGCTGCTCGTCCTCGCGGCGGCGCTGCTCCTGGGGCTGCGCTGGCAGCTCCTGACGATCGGCGTCGCCGCGCTCCTGCTCATCCCGGCAGGGACGATCAAGGCCACGTCCGGCCTCCTCTACGAGACGGAGTCGTCCTACCAGTACATCCAGATCGTCGAGCGCAGCGACGGCTCACGCGCGCTGAAGCTGAACGAGGGCGTGGCCGTGCACTCCGTGTGGCACGAGGACAGCGTGCTCACGGGCGGTGTCTGGGACACGTTCCTGCTCGTGCCCCAGCTGCTCGACCGGCCCGTCGAGCGCATGCTCATCATCGGCAACGCCGGCGGCACGGTCGCCCGCGCCTTCGGCGAGCTGTACCCGGACGTGGAGATCGACGGCGTCGAGATCGACCCCGAGGTGAGCGACGCGGCGCGACGGTACATGGGGCTCGACGACAATCCTCGCCTGAACGTGATCACCGCGGACGGGCGGCCCTACCTCGAGCTCACCGACGAGACCTACGACATCATCGTCGCCGACGCCTACCACCAGCCCTACATCCCGTTCTACCTCGCGACGCGGGAATTCTTCGAGGCGGCGCGCGAGCACCTGCGGCCGGGCGGCATCATGGCGCTCAACGTCGCCGGCGTCCCCGGCGACGAGCGTCTCTCCGAGGCGATCGGCAGCACGCTCCTGGCCGAGTTCCCGCAGGCGTGGCGCTGGCAGCCGCTCCGCTTCAACGAGCTGATGCTCGGCTTCACTTCCGCGGTCGGCCGCGATCAGCTCGTCGAGCGCGTCGAAAAAGCGCCGTCGGCGGTCGCCTCGCTCGTCCCGCTCTTCCGGGACGGCTTGGAGCCCGTCGCCGCCACCGAGAGGCCGCTGACCGACGACCGCGCGCCGGTGGAGTGGCTCACCGACCGGATGATCATCGACTTCGTCGCCCGCGGCGGCGAGCTCGACGAGGACTATTTGCCGACGCGCCCGTAGGAGGGTTTGGCGGAGCGGTGCTCGCCGTCGGGGTGTGATGGTCGTTCCGAGGCAAGGACGCAGGGAGCGTTCGTAGCGAATGAGCTACGGGCGCGACTGAGGACGCAGTCCTCGGGGCGAGCA
>DAITAN010000450.1:0-2019 GCA_036824235.1 Gaiellaceae bacterium
ACCGGGACGAACCAGACGATCGGCGTGCCGGCCCGTGACGCGGCGCGCCGCACGGCGGCCGGCGCCGAAGGGTCGCCCGGCGCATCCTCCAGGTCGAGCTCCTCGGTGCCCGCGTCCGCGAGCGGCATGTGCGTTCCCTCGAGCTCGGCGGCGAGCGCCGGCGATTCCGAGTGGACGGTGCGGGCGACGAGACCGTTGCCCTCGGCCGCCACCCGCGCGACGACGAGCTCGGCGCCCGTGCCGAGGGCGACTGCCCGCACGAGAGCACGAAGCCCGGGATCGGCGGAGGCGCCGCGGACGAGCTCGAGCGCGGCCGCTGCGAACGCCGTCAACGCATGGCCGGCGGCCTCGCTCGTTGCGGGGTCGACCCGGTGCGACGCTGCTGAAACCCGCTCCACATCGTCATTATCGCCACGCCGCGGCGGTCGGCGTTAGGTCGGCTCCGGTTGCAGCATCCGTCCCGAACGGCAACAATCGCGTGCCATGGCAGCACCCGCACCACGCCGGGTCGACTGGGAAGAGCCTCCACTCGAGGATCCGCCTCCCGTCGACCCCCACGCGATACAGCGGCGTCTCCGCAAGGAGCGCGCAAAGCGGCACGCCCGCATCAACCACCGGCACGAGCAGCGACTCGCGGGCCTGCGCTTTCTCTTCCTCATCGGCGTCCTCGTCTTCCTGACGCTCTTCATCGGCCTCTCGATCTGGGAAAAGATCGGGTCGCTCTTCGGGCTGTAGGACACATGGAGGACGTGCCGGGAGGAGCGGGAGGAGTCCGGCTGGCCGCTGGGCACGGCGCTCAGGCGGCAGGGCTGTGGCGGACGGGGGAGCTCCTGGCCTGGCTGGGAGGGCTCGTTCTCACCCTCAGCGCCTTCATGGGCTGGTACTCCGTGTCGGGCGATCTCCGCGGCGGGCTGTCCGTCCTCGGCTGGAACACGGGGACGATCGGCAAGCTCGTCTTCGTCATCGGGCTCGCTGTGCTGATCCTCCTCGGGCTCCGCGCGTTCGGCGTCGAGCTCCCGCCGAGCATCCCCGACGGCATGGTGGTCGCGGGGCTCGGATTCGCCGCCACGGTCCTCGTCCTCATCCGGCTCATCGACATCCCCGAGAAGTTCCAGCCGGCGGTGGGCCGGGGCATCGGCCTGTGGCTCAGCCTTCTGGCCTCGCTTCTGCTGATCGTGGCGGGGCTGTTGAAGTCGGCTGAAGACGCCTGACGATCGCGACGGCGGTCAGGCCGACGGCCAGTCCGAGCGCGGCTCCAGCGATGACGTCGGACGGGTAGTGCACGCCGATGTACACACGGGCGAACGCCACGGCGACGGCGAGTAGGCCGAGCGCCCAGCCCCAGCGGCCCAGCAGGTAGGCGAGGATCACCGCCCCGGCGGCACTCGCCGTAGCGTGGCCCGAGGGCATGGAGCTGCTGATGTCCAAACGCATCAGGGGATCGGCCGAGGCGACGACCTCGTACGGGCGCTCCCGGTCGACGGCTGTCTTGAGCAACGTGGCGATCAGATCCGCCGTCCACACCGTCGCCGCAGTGATCAGGCTCGTCCGCAGCGGCGGCTTGCCGGCCGCCAGGGCGAGGATCGCCGCCAGGACGATCCAGAGGAGGGCCGCGTACGTCACCACCGAGAGGGCGACGAACAGCCAGTCGAACGGGGCCGCGCGATGCTCGACGACCCAGGTGAAGATGTCCTGGTCCAGCCCTTGCAGGGCTACGACCGTAGCAGCTGCTTCGTGGCGGCCAGGAGCCGGCTCGGGTCGAGCGGCTTGCCGATGAATGCCTGGGCGCCGCGAGACTCGGCCTCTCCGGCCTGGTCGAGCTTTCCGCTGTACATGATCACGGGGATCGTGTCGACGCCGTGGCGTTCCTGGACGCGCCGGAGCATCTCCCAGCCGTCCATCTTGGGCATCTGCACGTCGAGCAGGATCAGGTCCGGCGGCTCGGCGTCGAGCGCTGCGAGGCCCTCGTCCGCGCTCGCCGCCTCTCGCACGATGTAGCCGTCCGCCTCCAGGTTCGCC
>DAITAN010000077.1:0-9470 GCA_036824235.1 Gaiellaceae bacterium
CTCGGCGGCCGCCTCATCGACGACCTCCTCGAGCGCGGCCTGTCGCTCCTTGAGCGATTGCAGGGAGCGCTTGAGCTGGCCTCGCGCGCGCCGAACCTGGCCGAGGATCGAGACGTCCTGGTCGGCCACGCGGCCGAGCCCCTCGAGTGCCGACAGGGCCTCGTCGAGGGACTCCGCGCCGAGGAGCACGGCCAGCGGATCGACCTCGCCCTCGACATAGAGGGTCTGAAGGCGCCTCGCGAGCCCGCGCTCGGCCGCCTGGAGGCTGCTGCGGGCGATCGCCAGATCACGCCTGGCCGAGGCTTCCTCGTCCTCGAGGCGCGCCTGCTTGCTCCTGAGGGCAGCCAGGCGGGCTTCGGCGCCCGCGAGGCGCGTCTCGAGCGCGTAGAGCTCGAGGAGGGCGGCGTGAGCCCGTGCGGCGAGCCCGGTGCTCTGCGCGCGCAGCCGCTCGGCCTCGCTTCGCAGCGACGAGGGGTCGTCGGCGCGCGCCGCCGAGGAAGCGATGAGCGCGGCCGTGAAGAGGAGAGCCAGCGCCGCAAACCGGGTCCATGGTCGTATCCCACCCGTGCGCACGAAGGGAGGCACCCTACCAGCGGGGGCGGGCTGCCGGGCAAGGATCGGTCGGGAGGGCGGGTACCCCATCTGCCGTGGGACGATGTACCCCGTTGGCGGTTCGTCCAACATCCCTGTTAGCATGCCCGCCTTGCGAAGGCGCCGGGCCCGTCATGCGCCGACACCGTCCCACGCCCAGGGGCTAGGTATCCGACCAACAAGACGACACATCCCCCTCATCCTGCTGCTCGCGCTGGCGGTGCTCCCGCTGGCGGAGCCGGCGGTTACCGCTCCCCCTCAGATCGAGGCAAAGCAGGCTGAGGCTCAACAGGTCCTGGCGCAGATCCAGCAGATGGATGCGGATCTCAGCCACGTCATCGAGGCATTCAACGCCGAGCAGATCGAGCTCGACCAGATCGTGGCCGAGCAGAAGGTCAACGACCGGCGCCTCAAGATCGCGCGCTCGAACCTCGGGAACGCGCAGGGGACCCTCGAGGCCCGGCTCGTCGACCTGTACGTCAACGGGAGCCCCGACCTCGTCGAGATCATCCTCGGCTCCTCGAGCCTGGAAGACATCCTCGACGGAATCGAGTCGGCGGGCCGTGTCACCGACCAGGACGCGCAGATCCTCTCGGAGGTCCAACGCTTCAAGAAGGAGATCAAGGAGCGAAAGGCCAAGCTCGCCAAGGCGCGCGATCGCCAGGAGGAGATCGTCGCCGCGCAGGCCGCGAAGCGGGACGAGATCGAGGCTGCCCTGCAGCAGCGCGAGGAGATGTACAACTCGATCAAGGGCCAGATCGCGGAGCTCGAGGCCGAGGAGCGTCGCAAGCAGGCGCAGATCAACGCGGCGGCCGAGGCGAGGCTCGCGACGCCGGACTCAGGCGGCGGCGACGCGCCGACAGGGGCGCCCCCGGGCCAGTACGGCGGCGTCGTCGGCATCGCGATGCAGTACCTCGGCACCCCGTATGTGTGGGGCGGGGCCTCGCCGAGCGGCTTCGACTGCTCCGGCTTCGTGATGTACGTCTTCCAGCAGGTCGGCGTCTCATTGCCGCACAACGCGGCCATGCAGTACGGCTACGGGAGCGCGGTCTCGCGCTCCGAGCTGCAGGCCGGCGACCTCGTCTTCTTCAACGGCCTGGGGCACGTCGGGATCTACATCGGCGGCAACCAGTTCATCCACTCGCCGCACACCGGCGACGTGGTGAAGATCTCCTCCATCACCGGGTGGTACGAAGACACCTGGGTTGGCGCGCGCCGCCTCTAGTTTTTCGGAGGGCTTGACGGAACGCAGCCTGTGTCGAGCGCCGTTCCGCCAATCTCTCCGGAGCTCAAGCTATTCCGGGTCTCACCCCTCGATCCCGTGCCACGGGGTGACGATCACGGTGCGCGCCCGCGGCCGGCCGCCCAGGTGGATCAGCCGTGACTCGACGTTGTTGGTCGTGTCCGTCTCGAAGAGCGTTCCGAGCGGGTTGACGTCGATGCGCGCGTAGTACCAGCCGTTCGGGAGGTTCGTGATGTCCCAGGACTGGCCCGGGACGGACTGGAAGTACGTGTCACCCCAGCCTGCCTGGAGCACCTCGCGGACCCAGAGCGCCGAGCGCGAGCCGCAGGACGTGCTGAGCCCGTCGTCGAAGGGCGACCAGTCGGCACGGTCGACCGTGATGTCGATCGGATCCGTCGGCGCGAGGCAGAAGGCCTGCTTCCGGCTCCTGACGACCTCCATGTCGAGCGCGTCGTGGAGCGTGAAGGACGCGAACTGGAGGAAGTGCCAGTGGTTGTGCGCGGGGTGCGGATGGAACCGCATGTCGCCGACCAGCGACCGGCCGACGACGTTCCCGTCGGCGTCCCGGAAGTACTGGTACGCGTCCATGACTTCCTCACCCGGACGGCGGAAGCCCTCGACGACGAGCGGTGCCGGGCCGCCGTTCCAGGGGGTGGAGGCGAACTCCAGGTAGTCGCGGCCGCGCGTGGACATGGTGTTCATCGACCACGGCGGCAGCGCGATGAGGTCGGGAAGGGTTGCCGGGTCGGGATCGGCGATGTCCGGCGCAGCGGTCAGCGCACGCTGAGCAGGTGCGGGCCGCGCGGCCGGACGGCGCATGCCCTCTCCGAAGCCTCCGCGGCGGTTCTTGACCGTCGCCGTGAAGACGAGCTGCGCGTCGGCCTCCGGGATCGCGAGGAGATCGATGTAGCGGCGTGCGATCCGCACCGTGATCGTGAACGTGCCCTCACGGCGGAGGCGCACCATCGGCGCCTCGAACTCGCTGCCGAAGGCATGCGTGGCCCAGCCGCTGTCGATGCCCCAGACCATGCCCTTCGAGAACGGGGAGAAGGCGCCGCACGAGGTCGGGTAGCGCGGCAGGTCCGGGCCGGAGTCGTCCACCCGCTGGCGCTCCCAGCTGTTCGGACAGAAGTTGAAGAGGCCTCCAGCCGCCCACACGCCTGACGAGTTCCTCACGGTGACCTGGATGAAGCCGCCGAGCCCGAACCAGCCGTCGAGGACGTCCTCGGGCAGGTCGCGCAGGACGGCGCCGGTGTCCGGGTCGACCTGGTCGATCCCGATCGGCGAGTCGTAGTCGGGCCGCGCGACGCGGAGCTCGAAGTCGCCGCCGGTCGCGGCGACCCACGCGCTCAGGTCCAGCGGCACGAAGCCGCCGCCGAACCTCGGCAGCTTGAGGGCCCCGCCGGGGCCGGCGAGCTTCAGGCTCGGCGGGGTCTGTGCGGACGCTCCGGCCGGCCACGCGAGCGTGGTGGCGGCCACGAGGGCCAGGACGACGAACGAAAGACGTGTGCGCATGAGTTCTCCTCCCACGGGTGCGCCAACAGTACGGAGCAGAACTGTGAAAGAACACTCCCCGGAAGTCTGGTCGGGAAGGGAAGCGCGCAAGGAGGGAGAATTTCCCTGGTCCCGCTAGGCTTTTCTCCTTATGCGAACCATCTGGAACGGCTCCATCAACTTCGGCCTGGTCAACATCCCGATCGGGCTCGCCGTGGCGCAGCAGCGGAAGGATGTGTCCTTCCGGACGCTCCACCGCGAGTGCGGGACGCCGATCAAGCAGAAGCGTTGGTGCCCGTTCCACGAACGCGACGTCGAGGCCGACGAGCTCGTGAAGGGCTGGGAGGTCGCCAAGGGCCAGTTCGTCCTCGTCGAGGAGTCCGACCTCGAGGCCGTGGCCCTCACCCGCTCGCAGTCGATCGACATCAAGCGCTTCGTCTCGCTCGACGACGTCGACCCGATCTACTTCGACCGCGCGTACTACCTCTCGCCGAGCGAGGCGCCCGCGCAGCGGCGCCCGTACGTGCTCCTCCTGCGCGCGATGCAGGAGGCGAACGTCGCCGCGATCGGCAAGTTCGTCCTTTGGGGCAAGGAGAACCTTTGCCTCATCCGCCCGCTCGGCGACGGGCTCGCCCTGGAGACGCTGTACTACGCCGAGGACATCCGCTCGCGCGAGGAGATCGACCAGGCCGTCTCGGAGACCGAGGTCGAGGAGCCGGAGCTCGAGATGGCCCGCCAGCTCGTCTCCAGCATGGTCGGCGAGTTCGACCCGGAGGAGTTCGTGAACGAGTACCGCGGCGAGCTGCGCGCGATGCTCGAGGCGAAGCTCGAGGGCAAGGAGATCTCCGTGCCCGAGCCGGCCGAGGTCGCGCCGGTCATCGACCTGATGGAAGCGCTCAAGGAGAGCGTCTCCCAGGCGCAGAAGGCCAAGACTGTGGCCAAGAAGACACCTGCGCGGAAGAAGCGCGCGGCGTCCGGTTCGCGCTAGTTCTTAGGGTGTCGGCGGCGCCGGCGCGCCGGCCGCCTGCAGGTGCGCCTGAAAGAGGTACTTGTCGATCTTGCCCTGGTAGATCGGGATCGACTCCTCGTAGCACACGCGGATGACCTCGTCGCGCTCGATCCCCAGCTCCTTCGAGAGCTCCTCGGGCGTCAGGTGGTTGGGCAAGGTTGTCGCCTCCTTCGTCTCAGGGCGCAAAAAAGCCCGCCGGCAGGGCTCGGGCGGGCACAGTGCGCACACTCAATTTTTCGGCAACGAAGCTCAACGGCTTCGTGCTCCATCTTCGACCATGGTCACAGGATACGGTTTCCGGGGTGACCTCGGCAACGCTCCTTCGGGGGTTCGAGCGGAAGGTCGAGGAGGTCGCCGGGCTCCGGACGCGCTACTGGGTCGGCGGCGCCGGGCCTCCGCTCGTCCTTGTGCACGGGCTCGGCGGCGCCGCCTGGAACTTCACGGACGTCGCTCCGCTGCTCGCGCGGCGGAGGCGCGTCCTCGTGCCCGACCTGCCCGGCCACGGCGGCACCGAGGCGCTGCCGCAGGTCGAGACCCTGTCCGACCTCGCCGGCCACGTCATGGCCGTCGCCGAGCACGAGGAACTGTCCCCGGCGGCGTTTCTCGGCTACTCGATGGGCGGCCCGGTGTCGCTCCGTCTCGCCGTCGAGCGTCCCGAGGCCGTCTCCTCGCTGGTGCTCGTGGCGCCCGCCGGGATCGTGTCCACGACCCGGCGTGCCGAGCTCTGGCTCGCCGCGATCTCCGCTCTGCGGCCTGCGCGGAAGGTGGCGCGGTTCCGCTTCCTCCTGGCCAGGCGGCCGAACCTGCGCGCTCCGATCTTCGGTTACTGGGGCGCGGACGACCCCAGGGTCCTCTCCCCGGAGTCCGTGGTCGGCTTCCTCGCGGCCCAGCCGGAGCACACGGACGTCGCAGGGGCAGCGCGGGCGCTCCTGAAGGACGACCCGAGGCCGGACCTTGCGAACGTGACGTGTCCGACGGCCGTGGTCTGGGGCGCCCGGGACAGGCTGATCCCGCTCGAGGACGGCTTCGAGTACGCCCGCCGCCTCGGATGCCCGCTGCGCGTGCTTCCCGCGACCGGACATCTCGTCGTCGGGGAGTGCCCCGAGGAGCTTGCCGCGGTCGTGGAGGCATTCCTGGAAACGACGGAGACCGCGGCGGTGTAGATCTCGATGTGAGAGCCGTGCTCGTCATCGCCGCTCTGTTCGCCCTGACCGGGTGCGGTGGGGATGGAGAAAGCGTTGCGGAGACGGGGGCGCGCGAAGAGACGACGGGCTTCGCTGCCGTTGGCTGTCCCATCGACGACCCGGAGCTCTGCGTGCGGGCGGCGGCGGCCGCGACGGCCCTCCAGCAGGGCGACACCGGCCGCCTCGTCGAGCTCAGCTACGCCGACACGTTCGTGTGCGAGGAGCTTCCGCCCGACCTCTTCCCGGGCTGCTCGCCGGGCGCGACGCTCGAAGGCCATGCCGTGACCGGGGCCGACGGCAAGATCGGCGTCCTGTCGGCGGAGGACTACGAGGACCGACTCGCCGAGCTCGGCGAGGTCACGGTCGCCGGCGTCGGGACGTGCGGCCCGGACGACCCGGATCGCCGCTCCTACCACCTTGCGTTCTGGACAGCCAGCCGGGACGAGGGTGGGTCGCTCGAGCTCGTCCGGCGCGAGGGCGAGTGGTCGTTCGGGATCGTCTACGTGGACTCGCTCGCGAACTGGAAGACCGTCTACGACGACCCGGAGACCGAGCTCGCCTGCGGCAACGTCCAGCCCTGGGGCTAGACCGGGTTCGGCAGGTCTACGAAGTCCCAGGCGACGTCGAAGCGCTCGGCCAGCTTCTCCGTGAGCGCCTGGACGCCCAGGGTCTCGGTCGCGTAGTGGCCCGCGGCGATGAAATGGACGCCGGCTTCCTTGGCCGCGTGCTTCGTGGGCTCGTCCGCCTCGCCCGTGATGAAGCAGTCGAAGCCTTCCGCGGCCGCCTGCGCGAGGTAGCGCGCCGCGCCGCCGGAGCAAACAGCGACACGCTCGACGACCTCGGGCCCGTAGGAGAAGACGAGCGGCATGCGGCCGAGCCGCTCCTGCACCCGCTCGGCCAGCTCGCTCACCGGGCCCGGGCTCGCGAGGCGGCCGCCGAAGCCGAGCCCGTCCGCGAAGCGGCCGTCCTGCTCGATGCGCAGCTCCTCGCAGAGGAGCGCGTTGTTGCCGACTTCGGGATGCGCGTCCAGTGCCAGGTGGTAGGCGACGAGGCTGAGTTCCGCGTCGAAGAGCGCACGCAAGCGCTCGCGCATGACGGGCCCGACGACGCGCGGCTCCTTCTCCCAGAAGAGCCCGTGATGGACGAGGACGAGCTGCGCGCCGGCCTCCGTGGCGCGCTCGAACAGCTCTCTGGAAGCGGAAACCCCGCAGACGATCTTGCGCACCTCGTCGGCGCCGACGACCTGCAGTCCCATGGGGCCGTAGTCGGGATAGGAAGCGAGATCGAGGTAGTCGTCGGCCCAGCTGACGATCTCGTCGCGCGCTGCCATTCCGGGTACCCTATGGCGGGTTCGGGGTGTAGCGCAGCCTGGTAGCGCGCGCCGTTCGGGTCGGCGAGGTCCCCGGTTCGAATCCGGGCACCCCGACTGGGGAGGAGGGCCGCTGCGGCGGCCCTTCGAGCCTCAGGAGGCGAGTTGTCCGTGCACGATCGCCGTGCACTCGTTCTCGACGTAGTCGAGGCCGGCGGCCTCGGCGATCGCCTTCGCCTCGGCCGAGACGACGCCGAGCTGGAGCCAGAGCGCTCCCACTCCGACCTCGATTGCTTGGCGGGCGACGTCGGGGCAGAACTCGGAGCGGCGGAAGACGTCCACGACGTCGATCGGCTCGTCGATGTCGGCGAGCGCTGCGACCCGCGGCTGGCCCAGGATCTCGGCGGGCCCGACGGGACGCACCGGGATCACCCGGTAGCCCTCACGGAGGAGGTAGCGCATGACCGAGTTGCTCGGCCGCTCGGGCCGCGGCGAGGCGCCGACGAGGGCGATCGTGCGCGCCTGAGAGAGGATCTCGGCAGGTGTCCGGGCCACGGCTCAAGGCTATCCTTCGCCCATGGCCGACCGTCTCCGCATTGCCTGCGTGCAGTTCTGCTCCTCCGGCTCGAAGGCCGAGAACCTCGAGCGCATGGAGCCGCTCGTCGCGCGTGCGGCCGCGACCGGGGCCGACCTCGTCCTTCTCCCCGAGAAGTGGAACGGGATCGGGACACACGAGATCATCCTCGACGTCGCCGAGCCGCTCGACTCCGGCGAATCGGTGGGGGCGATGAGCGCGTGGGCCAAGCAGCACGGGATCACCCTCGTGGGCGGCTCGATCGTCGAGAGCCGCGAGGGGCGGGAGAAGCTCTCCAACACGTGCGTCGTCTTCGACCCGCAGGGTGAGATCGCCGCCACCTATCGCAAGATCCACATGTTCGACGTCGAGGTTGGCGGCCAGGTCTACCGCGAGTCCGACAGCGAGGAGCCCGGCGAGGGCCCGATGAGCTGCGACGTCGAGGGCTGGAGGCTCGGGCTGACCGTCTGCTACGACCTGCGCTTCCCGGAGCTGTATCGGATCCTGGCCGTCGAGGGCGCCGAGATCGTGACCGTGCCGGCGGCCTTCACGCTCTTTACGGGCAAGGACCACTGGGAGGTGCTCCTGCGGGCGAGGGCGATCGAGAACCAGTGCTTCGTCGCGGCCGCCAACCAGTGGGGCGTGCACGAGGGAGGCAAGGCTTCTTACGGCCGCAGCTCCATTTTCGACCCGTGGGGCGTCGTCCTGGCGCAGGCGCCGGACGAGGACGCCGTCATCTCCGCGGAGCTCGACCGGGCACACATGGAGCGGATCCGGCGCAGCCTGCCCTCGCTGGCCAACCGCCAGCCCGCCGCGTACACGTGGCCCGCGGAGGTGTAGAAGGCGCGAGTCGGGTCGAGGCGGTCCTGTTCGACGTCGACTTCACGCTCGCCAAGCCCGGCCCGCTCCTCGGGCCCGAGGGCTACCGCGAGGCCGGCGCGCGCCACGGCCTGACGCTCGTCCCCGAGCTGTACGCGCAGGCCCGCGCTGCGGCGATCGAAGACCTCCAGCACCACCCGGAGCTCGAGCACGACGAGGAGATCTGGGTGCGGTTCACGACGGACATCGTGCGCGGCATGGGCGGTGACGGCCCACGCGCCGAGGAGGTCGCGCGGGCGATAACCGACGGCTGGCTTCGCTCGGCCAACTTCGAGCTCTACGAGGACACGCTGCCCGTGCTCGCCGAGCTGCGCGACCACGGCCTGAGCATCGGGCTCGTCTCTAACACGAGCAGGGACCTGGACGCGTTCGTGGAGCACTTCGCGCTCGACGTGGACGCGTGGATCTCCTCGGGCGTGCACGGGAAGGTGAAGCCCGACCCGTCGATCTTCCGCGTCATCCTCGGGCGGCTCGAGGTCGAGCCCGAGGCGGCTGTGATGGTCGGCGACTCGCTCCTCGACGACGTCGAGGGCGCCCGCGCGCTCGGCATGCAGGCGTATTTGATCGACCGCGAGGGCCGCTTCCCGGACCGCGACGACGCGCTTCCGACGCTGCTCGCGCTCCCCGCGCTCCTCGGTCTAGGCCCTGCCTAGAGGCAGGGTGAGCGTCCGGGCGCGAGAAGCCCGAAGCCCCAGACCTGCTCGTCGTACACGTAGAAGGCGCTCGACGCCGTGGGATCGTCGCGAACGAGGGCGACGTAGTCGCCGCAGTCCTCCTCGGCGAGCTCGCCGTAGGTGGCTCCGATCTCGCCGGCCTGCTGGCCGAGCACGAGGCCCTCCGGCGTGTCCCAGCCCTCGGGCTTCCAGACCGTGAACGCGTGCACGACCCGACCGCCGCGGAAGACCACGCCGGCGCCCTCGGCCTGGAACGGGTTCTCGTTGTAGTACCAGGTCGTCTGCCGGCAGTCCCGGCACTCTCCGTGGCGCTGGCCCCAGGTCTCCAGCACCTGGGCCCTCGTCATCCCGATCTCGACGCCGGCCAGGCTCGACCCGGGCGTGAACGTGCCTCCGGTGGGCGGCTCGGCCGCTGCGGGCGTCCCGACGAGCAGCGCCGCTGCGACGAGCGCGAGGCCGGTCAGCGCGAGCGGGCGAGGAGCGCGGGCGCCCACGAGGCGAGCGGGGAGATGT
>DAITAN010000451.1:0-2007 GCA_036824235.1 Gaiellaceae bacterium
GACGAGGTGGGCGAACCGGCGCCCTAGCGCTTCGCGGCGGCCGTTCACCACTCGGCCGCCGCGATCTTCAGCTCGTCGCCGGCGCTCACGCCGAACATCTCCGCTGCGTTCCCGCGGTTGATGGCGAGCGAGATGTTCCAGTACGCGTCCTCGTAGAGGACGATGTCTCCGCCCTTCACCTCCGCGAAGGTCCGCGCGGCGACGGCGTAGTACCGCTCGAACCCGACCTCAACCTCCAGCTTGGATCCAGCTTCGATCCCGACCTGCGCGAGATGGTCTCGAGTGAGGTTGAGCTGGACGTTGCCGAAACGGTCGACGTAGACCACCGTCGCCCGGATCCGGCGCGTGCCGATGCTCGGCGCCGGCAGGTCGATACGCACGAGGTCCGTGGCAGCGATGGCCGGGCCGAGCTCGGCGAGCTCGACACCTGCGGCGAGATGCGCCGCCGCGGGCGCGAACACGTCGCGACCGTGAAAGGTGCGGGCGACTGGCTCGAGCCGATAGTCGGCGTTGGCAAGCTCCACCGCATCCTCGACTCCGCCGAGCCGGTCGGCGGCCAGGACGAGGAGCCCGTTGTCCGGGCCGACGTAGACACGCCCGTCGGTGCCTCGGACCGCGATTGCCTTGCGATCGCTCCCCACGCCCGGGTCGACGACTGCGAGGTGGACGCCCTCCGGCATGAAGGGAATCGTGCTGGCGAGGACGAGCGCGCCCTGGACGACGTTGTGCGGCGCGATGCCGTGGGTTATGTCGATCACCTCGGCGTCGGGGGCGATGCGCTTGATGACTCCGCGGCACGTGCCCACGAAATCGTCCTCGAGGCCGAAGTCCGTCAGGAAGGTGATGAACCGGCGTTCGATGCCGCGAGCTTAACGGCTGCGACCAGTCCCTCTCGGTCGTGAGTGTCCGCCTCCGCGACGACCCGCAAGCCCGCATTCCGCGCCTCGGCGGAGGTCACCGGGCCGATGGAGACACAGGGAGCGTCCAGACCGAGAGCCGCAAACGCCCGGGCAGCCGAAGCGGAGGCGAGCACGACGAGGTCCGCCGGTGGAAAGGCCTCCGGCACGAGCTCGACGGTGCGGTACACCGGGACGAGCTCGGCGCCCAGCTCCCGCACGAGCACACTGCGGGCGCCCTCCGCCGCGGGGAAGAGCACGCGGCCTGCCGGGCGCGGCAGCTCGGCGGCCAGGCCCTCCTGGGTCGAGACCCTGGCCACGAGATCGGGCTCGACTCCCCGCTCGCGCAGGGCCTCCGCCGTCCCCTGCCCCACCGCGGCCACCTTCGGAAGACCGCCCTCCAGGCGGGCGAAGAGCGCGTCGACCGCGTTGCGGCTCGTGAGGAGGACCCAGTCGTACCCCTCGGCGCGGAGGAGCGGCCCCGGGAGCGGCTCGATCGCCACCAACGGACAGGCCTCGACCTCGAATCCCTCGGCCGCAAGCGCCGAGGCAAGCGGCCCCGAGAGGACCTCAGTCGCCGTGAGGACGACGTTCATCCGCGCCGCGAAGCCGTCGCGGCGAGAAGCTCGTCCGCGAGAACGAGCGGATCGTCGCCCGCTCGGCGCTCCACCCATCCGCCGTCCTCGTCGGCGATCAGCGCGGTCAACGAGCGCCCGTCGTGGTGGGCCGCCACGGGCGCGAGGCAGCCGCCCCCGATCCTGGCGACGCACGCACGCTCGGCCTCGACCCGCCGGCGTGTCTCGGCGTCGTCGGCGGAGGCGACGAGCTCTTCCTCGCCGGCGCGCACCTGGAGGGCAACAGCGCCCTGGCCGGCTTCCGGGAGGAGCTCTTCGGGCGAGAACCGGTAGCCGATCTCGCCGCCCAGGCCGAGCCGGTCGAGCCCGGCCGAGGAGAGGACGATGGCATCCAGCCCGCGCTCCCCCATCTTGCGCAGCCGCGTGTCGACGTTCCCGCGCAGCGGCTCGACCGAGAGCGTCGGGTCGAGGGCGAGCAGCTCCGCGCGCCGGCGCACGGACGCGGTGCCGATGCGCATCCCCGGGCGCACGCCTTC
>DAITAN010000452.1:0-2005 GCA_036824235.1 Gaiellaceae bacterium
GGGGCCGCGGTCGCCGTCCCGCTCGCGCCGCTCGCGCGGCGGAGCGTCCTTGGCGCGCTCGATCAGCTCCTCGGGCTGGACAACGGTGCCGTTCTCGTGCTTTCCGACGAGCTTGAGGCCAATCCGTCCGCGGGCCTTGTCGACCTCCTGGACGACGACGTCCAGCACGTCGCCGCGGCTGATGACGTCCTCGATGTGGCCCACGCGGCCCGGCCCCACGTTCGAGACGTGGAGCAGGCCGTCGGTGCCCTTCTTGAGCTCGACGAAAGCGCCGAAGTCGGTCGTCTTCACGACCTTGCCGGTGTAGGTGTCCCCCACCTCGGGCTCCTTGGTCAGGCCCTGGATCGCCGCGATGGCGGCGTCGGCCTTCTCGCCCTCGGTGGCGTAGATGAGGATCGTCCCGTCCTCCTCGATGTCGATCTGCACCTCGTAGTCGGACTCGAGGCCGCGGATCGTCTCGCCGCCCTTGCCGATGATGAGGCCGATCTGCTCGGGGTCGATGGAGATCGTCGTGATCCGCGGGGCGTGGGCCGCGAGCTGCTCGCGCGACTCGGGGAGCGCCTCCGCCATGCGGTCGAGGATGAATCCGCGCGCCTGCTTTGCCTGCTCGAGCGCGTTCCGCATGATCTCCTGCGTGACACCGGTGATCTTGATGTCCATCTGCAGGGCCGTGATGCCCTCGCGGGTGCCGGCGACCTTGAAGTCCATGTCGCCGAGGTGATCCTCTGCGCCCTGGATGTCGGTGAGGATGACGTGGTCGTCGCCCTCCTTGACCAGGCCCATGGCGATGCCGCTGACCGGCCGCTTGATCGGGACGCCGGCGTCCATCAGCGCGAGCGTCGAACCGCAGACGGAGCCCATCGACGAGGACCCGTTCGACTCGAGCGTCTCCGAGACGAGCCGGATCGTGTACGGGAACTCGTCCGTGCCCGGGATGACCGGTTCGAGCGCGCGCTGTGCGAGCGCCCCGTGGCCGATGTCGCGCCGCTTCGGGCCGCGCATGAAGCCCGTCTCCCCGACCGAGTAGGGCGGGAAGTTGTAGTGGTGCATGTACCGGCGCTCCGACTCGAGGGAGAGGTCGTCGATCCGCTGACCCTCCTTCGCCGTGCCCAGGGTGAGGAGCGTGAGAATCTGCGTCTCTCCGCGGATGAAGAGCGCGGAGCCGTGCGTGCGCGGGGAGATGCCCACCTCGCAGGCAACCGGCCGGATCTCGTCCGTGCCGCGCCCGTCCGGGCGCCGCTTCTCGACGGCGATCTTCCGGCGAATCAGCTCCTTGTAGATGGCCTCGGCGGCCTTCTTGACGTAGTTGCGGGTGAGGTTGTCCTTCATGGCCGGGGCTTCGCCGTCGACCGTCGCCGGGCCGACCGGGAACGGAAGCTCGACCGTCTCGATGATGTTGTCGTAGAGCAGCGCACGCTTGGCCGACTTGAGCTGCTTCGAGTCCTGCTCGGCCTCGGTGAGCGTGCGGAGCTCGTCCTCGAACTGGTCGCGCACCGGGCCGATGACGGCCTCCAGGCGGCGCCGCTCGAGGATCGCGTCGAGGCTCGAGCGCACCTGCGTCTCGCGGACGATGTCCTCCTCAGTCGAGTCGATCGTGAGCGGCGAGGAAAGCTCCTCGACGAGCTCGATGACCGCGGCCGCGCCCTCGCGCAGGCCGTCGCTCGCGATGCGCGCGGAGATGCGATCTCCGTGAGCGCTCTCGAGCTCTTCGGTGAGCTCGAGGTCGAGCCACTTCGGCTTGCCGACCTGGCGGCGCAGGTCTTCCTGCGCCTCGCACAGCTTGATGATCTCGACGTGGGCGATCTCGAAGGCCTCGAGGAGCTTCTCCTCGGGCACCTCCACGGCGCCGGCCTCCACCATCGTCAGGCCTTCCTTCGTGCCGACGACGATCAGGTCGAGATCGGACTCCTCGACCTCGGGGAGCGACGGGTTGATGACCAGCTCGCCGTCGATCTGGCCGATGCGGACGGCGCCCACGGGGCCCTGGAACGGCAGCGGCGAGATC
>DAITAN010000078.1:0-9442 GCA_036824235.1 Gaiellaceae bacterium
GCCACGAACGTGCGGGGCGCCGCCGAGCATCTCGGAATCGAGGTCCTGGGCTTCGACGCCTGGGACCCGCGCGCGACGAACTACGAGGCGCTGATGAACAAGATCAAGCAGTCGGGTGCCGACGGGGTCTTCCTCGGCGGCCTCACCGACGAGAACGGCGCCCAGGTCATCAAGGACAAGGTCAAGGTCCTGGGGGACAACGAGACCGTCAAGCTGTACATGCCTGACGGCTTCACGCAGCAGAGCTCGATCGACGAGTCCGGCGTCGAGAACACGCGCGGCGCCTTCTTCTCGGTCGCCGGCGTGCCCATCGAGGAGTTCGGGCCCGCCGGTCAGGAGTTCATCGAGGAGTTCGGGACGAGGGTCGGCGACCAGCCGGTCGACCCGTACGGCGTCTACGGCGCGCAGGCGGCCCAGATCGTCCTCGAAGCGATCGCGAAGTCGGACTACACGCGCACGGGCGTGATCGAGCAGCTCTTTGCAACCGAGGTGTCGGACGGATTCCTCGGCGACTTCTCGTTCAACGAGAACGGCGATCCGACGCTCGCGACCGGAGCGGTCGTGGGCTTCACGATCTTCCGCGGCGAGGAGCAGCTCGAAGTGGAGAAATCCTTCTCGCCCGATGAGGAGGTGGTCGAGGCCGCTCGCACCGGCTAGCGACCAGGGAGGATCTCGGGGAGGCCTGAGCCGTCCCGCAGATCCTCCTACCCTCGAGTTTGGCGTGACCCGACGACTAGGCCCGCATTCACTGCGGGCCTAGTTCTCGTGCGCTCGCTTCATCGTCGGTTTCGCGCCTGGTTTGGAGGACGTCGCTCGGGGAAGAAAGCGCTCCAGTCGCAGTGAGTAGAGGACCGGCCGTGCCTCTTGCAGCGAAGGAGAGAACTGGTCCGTGCCTGCGGAACCATCGAACGAGAAAGCTCGACGAAGCCCTTACCGGACTGGCCTGCGGACGGGCTCAGAGGCGTCGGGCGCGACGCTTTGCGGCGGCAGCGCGCCCGACGCCCGTGAGCTCGGAAGCAACGCTCACGGAGGGAGTCGGTGGCAGATGGCGACCTGTGCAGGAGGTGAGTCTCGGTGGCAGACGGCGATGCACGCGTGAGCTACCACGAGGAGGAAGGCAAGTGGGCTGTTGACGTCGAGGGTGCCGCTTGGGCCGCTTCTCGGCACGACAAGAAGAAGAGGGCCGAGCAGGCCGGTCGCGCGGTGGCCGAGGAGCACGGTTCCGAACTGATCGTGGAGGGAAAGGGCGGTCAGATCGAGGAGCGGAAACAGGTTCGGGCCGCACAGGAAGGGGAATAAACATCAGGGTAGGAACGGTGGTTCGCCATCGTTCTCTGATCCGGCTATTAGACCGAATAAGGAGGAACAGCACGTGACCAGCACTGATATTTGGACATATCGCGAGACCAGTGCCCTTGGCGTCGACGTGGGTCGTGGGATCGACATGACCGGCTACAGCGTCGAGGCCATTGACGGGGGCATCGGCAAGGTCGACGAGGCCACCTACGAGGTCGGCTCGAGCTACCTCGTGGTGGACACCGGCCCGTGGATCTTCGGCAAGAAGGTCCTGCTCCCGGCGGGTGTCGTCGATCGCATCGATGCGGAGGACGAGACGATCTACGTCAACCGGACGAAGGATCAGATCAAGGACTCGCCCGAGTTCGACGAGTCGACGTACCGCGACGTGGACTACCGGTCCGACGTCGGCACCTACTACGGCCCCGAAGGCCGGGGCTACACCGGCTAAGACCGACATCGCCAGCCACGGGGCGGCCGGGCTCGTTCCCGGCCGCCCCATTCTGGGTCTCGTCGGGACGCGCCGGCGGCTAACGCGGGCACGCGAAACTGCCGATGTTTCGCACGTGCCCGCCGTCGACTGGGATGTCCTCAATCTGGAGCGCATCACGCGAGAGCTCCGCGAGGACGTCGGCGGTCCGGACGGGGAGAAGATGATCTGGGCCTTCGAGCAGGCTCTGGACGTCGCTCGGATCGACCCCGACCTCCTGAACTACGTCCTCGCTGCGGCCGCGTGCTTGCTGGCGCACTCGGAGGGCAAGTCGCCGCGAGCCGTGCTCGATGCGTTCTCGCGTCGGTCGATCTCCGACCGTGAGTGGCACGACTGCTACGCCGCGCTGTTTTCAGACTCGCAGTAGCTCCGGACCGTACGGCGCACGCGTTTTGTCGGAGGTTTCGGCGGGGATCTAGATTGCAACAGGTCGCCGCCCGGGGCACTTTCCGGGCGCACGATCTCTAGCGGTGACACTTTCGGGGGGAGAAGGGAGCAGCGTTGTCCCTTTCCGATGAACGTCTCGCCAAGAACGAGATTCTCTTTCGAGAGATCAACGAGCGGCTCGATGAGATGTCCGTTCCCTGGTCGAAGACGACCGACTACCTGTGCGAGTGCAGCGAGATGTCGTGCACCAAGATCGTCGAGCTCACGAACGAGGAGTACGAGCGCGTCCGGTCTCACGCGACCGTCTTCGTGGTCGTCCCGGGCCACGAGCGGCCCGAGATCGAGAAGGTAGTCGAGGAACAGGAGGACTTCCTTCTCGTCGAGAAGCTCGTCGCCGTCGACGAGATCGTCGATCAGGATCCGCGCGCAGGCGGATGAGATCCCATCTGGGCGATGAAGTCGAATCGTCCGGCAAAGAAGGGTTAGGGTCGACAGGTCCACATCCAGGAGGATCCCCTTGTCCGAGAGGCCCCAGCCGCAACGCGATGTGCTGCCCGTTCCCGACATCACACCCGTCGGGCTCACCACGTACGACGCCAAGGACCCGGCGACCACGTTTCCGCCGATCGAGCCGCTTCGGCCTCCTGAGGGTGCTCCGAACGTCCTCATCGTCCTGATCGATGACGTCGGCTTCGGCGCTTCGAGCGCCTTCGGCGGTCCGATCAATACGCCGAACGCGGACCGGCTTGCTTCGAAGGGGCTGAAGTACAACCGACTTCCACACGACCGCGCTCTGCTCGCCGACGCGGCAAGCGCTGCTCACCGGCCGGAACCACCACACGGTCGGGATGGGCGGCATCACGGAGCTCGCGACCTCGGCGCCCGGCTATAACTCGATCCGCCCCAACACGTGCGCGCCGCTTGCGCAGACCCTGACGTTGAACGGCTACTCGACGGCGCAGTTCGGGAAGTGCCACGAGGTGCCGGTGTGGGAGACGAGCCCGATGGGCCCGTTTCACGCCTGGCCCACAGGTAGTGGCTTCGAGTACTTCTACGGCTTCATCGGTGGCGAAGCGCACCAGTACTACCCCGCCATCTACGAGGGGACGATCCCGGTCGAGCCGGAGAAGACGCCCGAAGAGGGGTACCACTTCATGGCCGACATGACGGACAACGCGATTGCGTGGATGCGCCAGCAGAAGGCGCTGATGCCGAACAAGCCCTTCTTCGCGTACTTCGCCCCGGGCGCGACACACGCTCCGCACCACGTCACGCCCGAGTGGGCGGATAAGTACAAGGGCGCGTTCGATGACGGCTGGGATGCGCTACGCGAGCGGACGTTCGCCAAGCAGAAGGAGCTGGGCGTCATCCCAGAGGACGCGGAGCTGACCGCGCGCCACGAGGAGATTCCTGCCTGGGACGAGATGCCGGAGGATCTGAAGCCGGTGCTGCGGCGCCAGATGGAGGTCTACGCCGGCTTCCTCGAGTTCACCGACCACCACGTTGGCCGGCTCCTCGACGCGATCGAGGATCTGGGCGTTCTCGAGAACACGCTCGTCTACTACATCATCGGCGACAACGGGGCCTCGGCCGAGGGGACGCTGAACGGCACCTACAACGAAATGATCAACTTCAACGGCGCCGCGGCGCTGGAGACGCCGGAGTTCATGATGGAGCGGCTGGACGACTTCGGCGGGCCGGACTCGTACAACCACTACGCGGTCGGCTGGGCGCACGCGATGTGCGCGCCCTACCAGTGGACGAAGCAGGTCGCCTCGCACTGGGGCGGCACGCGGAACGGCACGATCGTCCACTGGCCCGCCGGGTTCAAGGCGCAAGGTGAGATCCGAAGCCAGTTCGCACACGTGATCGACGTGGCGCCGACCGTGCTCGAGGCAGCGGGCCTCCCGGAGCCGAAGTTCGTCGACGGCGTCCAGCAGCGACCGATCGAGGGCGTGAGCATGGCCTACTCCTTCGACGACGCCGGGGCGGACGAGCGTCACAACACGCAGTACTTCGAGATGTTCTGCAATCGCGGGATCTACCACCAGGGCTGGACCGCCGTGACCAGGCACGGGACGCCCTGGATCCTCTCGGGCGACGCGAAGCCGGCCTTCGACGACGACGTCTGGGAGCTCTACGACACCTCGACCGACTGGACGCAGGCGAACGACCTGTCGGCGGAGCTGCCGGAAAAGCTCGCCGAGCTCCAGCGGCTGTTTCTGATCGAGGCGACGAAGTACAACGTCCTGCCATTGGACGACCGGGTGGCCGAGCGGTTGCTCCCCGACCTGGCTGGACGCCCCAAGCTCGTGCACGGGGACCGGCAGCTCCTGTACGGCGGCATGGGTCGCTTGTCCGAGAGCTCGATCGTCAGCATCAAGAACAAGTCACATGCCGTCACGGCCGAGATCGAAGTGCCCGACGGCGGCGCGCAGGGGGTGATTGTCGCGCAGGGCGGCAGCATCGGCGGCTGGAGCCTCTACCTGAAGGACGGCAAGCCCCGCTACTGCTACAACCTGCTCGGGATCCAGCGCTTCCATGTCGATTCCGATGCCAAGGTGCCGGAAGGCACCCACCAGGTGCGCATGGAGTTCGACTACGCCGGCCCAGGGCTCGGGAAGGGCGGCACGGTCACGCTCTACCTCGACGGAGTCGATATCGGGCAAGGCGACGTGGCCGCCACGGCGGCGATGATCTTCTCCGCCGACGACACTTGCGACGTCGGAGAGGAGAACGGCGCGCTCGTCGCCGACGACTACCCAGTCCCCAACACCTTCACCGGTCAAGTCAACTGGGTCCAGATCGACGTGGGCCAGTCCGCGGAGGACGCCGATCACCAGATCGACGCGGACGAGCTCGTGCGGGTCGCGATGGCGAGGCAGTAGACCGCGGACGTCGTCGCCCATCGAGAGCTCAGGTTCTGCCGCTGCCCTCGCCGGGTACTTGGATGATGGAAAGCCAATTCGAGGACGGGGGTCAGACGTGTGGCGCGAAGGTGCGAGCGATCTCTGGGGTCGGGTCGAACGTGATGAGGACGAGCGCGAGCTCGAGCTTCTGGATGCCGTTCGATCGCGACTCGACCGACCGGACCTGCGAGCGGGTGACGAGGTCTCCCGCGAGGCGAGCCTCGAAGCCGCCTGACGCGAGGGCGGGGTTCGCCTCGGTCTAGTCGTCGGTGGAGGTGAGGGCCCGCGTTGCGGCGTCGTCGAGCGGCACGATCTTCTCGACGATGCGGTAGCCGTCAGGTGTGTCGACGACCCGCTCGACTTCGAGCCGCTCGTGGCCCGGGATCATGAAGAAGGCGTTCGGTCGTGCGCGCACGGCCTCGTACTGGACGAGCCTCAGCTCGATCCGCTCTGTGCAGGTCACGTCACCGCACTCGCAGAGGTAGTCGGTCTTGCCCTCGGGCGCGGCTTCGGCCATGTCGCGGAGGCGCTCGTTGACCTCGCGGAAGATCAGTTGGTTGCGGCCAAGCCGCTGGAGGGATAGAGGCACGAGCGCTCCTTCGTAGCTTCTCATGAAGCCGGGAG
The DNA here is from genome assembly GCA_036824235.1 of Gaiellaceae bacterium. Classification (GTDB taxonomy): domain Bacteria; phylum Actinomycetota; class Thermoleophilia; order Gaiellales; family Gaiellaceae; genus JAIBJN01. The sequence continues at coordinate 5,707 of DAITAN010000078.1, forward strand.
CGGAGACCGCTCGTACGCCGCGAGCACCAGGGCTGGGAGCGGCGGAGGGACAGGAAGCGCCGAATGGGCGCACCCGACCACTTCACCGTAGCACCTTCTCGAGCGCGATCCGCGCCGCGGCGCGGGCGAGCCGCCGCTGGTTTCTGCCGCCTGCGGCCCGGGAAGAACGTGGGCTGACCGCGGCGGACCGAATCAGGAGGTGCAGGGCGTGTCCACGGTGCTGATCGTTCTTCTGCTTCTCTTGCTCCTGGCCGCGGTCGGCGGCGGGATTCTCATCAGCAAGGTTTTGTGGTTTCTTCTGATCGTGGTGCTGATCGTCCTCGTTGTCGGGCTTGTCACGGGTCGACGCACCGTTTGATCTGAAGCGCCCGCGCTAGGCCAGCAGCGTCCTGATCGAGTCGAGCGCGTCGGGCGCGACGCGGTAATAGGCCCAGCTTCCGCGCTGCTCCCGGGTGACGAGGCCGGCTGTCAGGAGAACCTTGAGGTGGTGGCTGACCGTCCCCTGCGAGAGGCCGACTGGCTCGACCAAGTGACAGACGCACGCCTCGCCGTCGGGCTGGGCCTGGATGAGGCTCAGCAGCCGAAGCCGCGCCGGCTCGGCGAGCACTTTCAGGACGCGGGCGAGCTCGTCGGCTTCGTCCTGATCGAGTGCGCCCTCGAGCAGCGGCGGGCAGGTGGCGGCGATGGTGGCGACGGTCTTCATCTGATGAACAGACATTGACGCTGATCGATGGCATCGGTAAGACTACATCGACCGCGATCAATCTCCTAGGAGGGCCGCGATGAACGTGCTCGACTCCGTCACCCAGCACCACGTCAGGCAGGCCGCCGAAGCGCTGACCGACGAGTTCGCTGGGGTCTTCTCCCAGGAAACGATCGAGCGCTACATTGCTGAGTCGCTCAACTTGCTCGGCGAAACGAAGATCAACGTCTTCGTGCCTGTCCTCGCGCATCGCTTCGCTCGCGAGCGGTTGAAGGCACTCGGACAGGCGGAAGGGACAATCGTGAAGGAGCAGCCAGAGGTCTTGTTCGTTTGCGTCCAAAACGCCGGGCGCTCGCAGATGGCGGCCGGGCTCATGAACTATCGAGCTGCTGGAAAGGTGCACGTCCGCTCGGCTGGCTCCGATCCTGCGGAGCAGATCAACCCGGCGGTCGTCGAGGCGATGGCCGAGCTCGGGATCGACCTGAACGAGGCATTCCCGAAGCCGCTTACGGATGAGGTCGTCCGCGCTGCCGACGCGGTTGTGACGATGGGCTGCGGCGATGCCTGTCCGATCTATCCGGGCAAGCGCTACCTCGACTGGGAGCTCGCCGATCCGGCGGGTCAGGATCTCGAGACCGTGCGCGCAATCCGCGATGACATCGACGGGCGCGTCCAGGCGCTCCTGGCCGAGCTCGTCCCCGCCGAGGGCTAGGTGCAGCTCGGCCGCCGGGTAGCCGCCGAGGCGCTCGGCACCTTCGCGCTCGTCTTCTTGGGCGCCGGCTCGATCATGGTCGCCGCCAAGTACGGCTCCTTCGGCCAACTCGGAATCGCGCTCGCCTTCGGCCTGGTCATCACGACCATGATCTACGCGCTCGGACACATCTCCGGCGCGCACCTGAACCCGGCCGTCTCCTTGGGCTTCGCGCTCAGTCGCCACTTCCCCTGGCGCCTGGTCGGCGCCTACTGGGTTGCGCAGTGTGTCGGTGCGATTGCCGCCGCCTTGCTTCTACGGGCATCCCTGGGAGACATTGCCGACGTCGGCGCCACGCTGCCGTCGGGTTCAGACGGCCAGAGCTTCCTCTGGGAGATCGTGCTGACCTTCTTTCTGATGCTCGTGATCATGGCCGTTGCCACCGACACGCGAGCGGTCGGTGAAGCGGCGGCGATCGCGGTCGGCGGCACGGTCGGCCTCTGCGCCCTCGTCGGTGGGCCCGTCAGCGGCGCCTCGATGAACCCGGCGCGCTCACTCGGTCCGGCGCTCGCCGCCGGGGAGCTGAACGCGCTGTGGGTCTACCTCCTTGCCCCGCTCCTAGGCGCCTCGTTGGGAGCGTTCACGTACCAGCTTCTCCGCGGCGAAGCGACCTCCCCGGCCTTGAGCGAGCAAGACCCCTAGCCCGAGCGCTCGGTTTCGCAGTCGCAAAGGAAGGCGGTCGCAGGTGCGCTTGAGTCCATCGTCGGCTTGCGCGCGCGCTTCTGGCGCCACTGCGGCGCGGGCTGCGAGCCAGACGCGAGCGCGAGCAGGCGTCGGCCCGATCAGCAGCAGCCGGCGCTCGCGGCGGGCTGGACGACAGGGAGACCCTTCGCCGCGGGATCGAGCGGCGTGCGCGCCTTGACGATCGCGCCGTGGATCCCGTCGGTCACCTCGTGGGTGAAGGTCACGCTCACGTCCTCGAACCCCGCCGCCTCGAGCCCGGTCTGGTATTCGCCGATCGCGAGCGCGCCGGCGATGCAGCCGGCGAAGTCGCCGCGCTCGAGCCGCTCCTCGGCGCTGAGGCGATCCTCGGCGACGACGTCAGTGATTCCGATGCGGCCGCCGGGGCGGAGCACGCGAGCCATCTCGGTGAGGACGGCCGGCTTGTCGGCGGAAAGGTTGATGACGCAGTTCGAGATGACGACGTCGACCGAGTCGGCGGGCAGGGGGATCGCTTCGATGATGCCCTTGAGGAAGTGGACGTTCGTGGCTCCCGCCTCGCGCGCGTTCTGCTGGGCGAGCGCGAGCATCTCGTCGGTCATGTCGAGGCCGTAGGCGGTGCCCGTGGGGCCGACGCGCCGAGCGGAGAGGATGACGTCGATGCCGCCGCCCGAACCGAGATCGAGCACGACCTCTCCCTCATTCAGATCGGCGACCGCGGTCGGGTTGCCGCAACCGAGGCTGGCCAGAGCGGCAGCGTCGGGGAGTTCGCCCCGCTCGTCGGCCGTGTAGAGCACCTCGCCAAATGCACCAGGCGGGTCGTTCTCGCAACAGGAGCCGCTGCCGCAGCTCGCGCCGGAGCCTTCCGTGACCATGCGCGCCGCCTCGGCGTAGCGCTGGCGAACCTGCTCGCGAATGGCGTCCTTGCTATCGGGCGTGGCGGAAACGTCGGTGCTCATCGGGCAACCTCCGGAAAGTCGACGAGGCCGGCGAGACCCGCCACTGCCTCTGGGTTCAGAGAGAAGTACGCCCACTTGCCGCGCTGCTCGCGCTCGAGCAGCCCCGCGTCGGTCAGCTTCTTCAGATGATGGCTGGCCGTCGCCTGGCTGAGGCCGAGAACGGGGTGGAACTCGCAGGCGCAGACGGGCTCGTCGCGGGTCGCCAGCATGCTCACGATCCTGATCCGGGCCGGATCGGCGAGCGCCTTGAACAGCGTGGCCGTGGACTCCACCTCGTCGTCGGAAAGCCGAGAGGCAGCGAGCGGCTGGCAGCACGCGATCAAATCCATAGGCGTGTTCATATCGACAACTATCGTAACGATAAATGTCGATATGTCAACTAGCGAAACCCTCGCTTGGGCCTCATGGACTCGTCCCCTGGTTCCGACATCTAGTGCACGCGCGCGGCCGCGCGACCTCAACAGCCTGCGGATACGGGACCTCGCGACACATGCCTTCCATCAGCCTTGCCTCTCGCGTCGGCGTGCTCGCCGTGCTCGTCACGCTCGCAGTCGGCGTGCAGGCGCAGGTCACGTTGGCGGACGGCGGCTCGAACGAGCCTCCGGTGGCCAACCCGGACGAGCTCAACACGGCCGAGGGAACGGCGGGAAGCACGAACGTCCG
>DAITAN010000453.1:0-1998 GCA_036824235.1 Gaiellaceae bacterium
GTGGAGCCGCCTGCCGCTGCTTGCGCTCGGCCTCTTCCTCGCGGGTGCGGCCTTCGGCGCCTTCGGCGTGTTCCTGGGGGTGCTTGCCCGCGAGTCGAGAGCGGCCGTGCTGGTCGCGTTCCTCGTCACGCTTCCGCTCGCGCTCATCGGCGTCGTCCCCTCGGAGTCGGTCGCGGCCGCCGGCTGGATCTCGATTGTGTTCCCGTTCGTGCACGCGGTCGACTTCTTCGAAGCGGCGCTCTTCGCCCTCGACCCGTGGCGCGAGGTCGGCGTCGCGAGCCTGTGGCTCCTCGGGCTCGCCACGGCGTTCGCGACGGCCGCGAGGATGGGCGTGCGAAGATTCCTGACGTGAGCGGATACGGTCACGGCGGGGGAAGGGTGTCGGGAAACCGGGAGGTTTCCCGCGGTTCTCCGCGCGCGCAGCGCGCAGTGACATGGAAAGAGGCGGCCCGTGGGGGAACCTGGTTCCCCCACGCGAGCGAGCCGGAGGGGAGCGACCTGACGTAGTGAGCACCTTCCCCGTCACCCGCCTGCGGCGGTTCCGGCGCACCGCCGCGCTCCGCTCGCTCGTCCGCGAGACGCGGCTCTCGCTCGACGACTTCGTCTACCCGCTCTTCGCCTGCCCCGGCGACGGTGTCGAGCGGCCGCTCGAGGGCCTCCCGGGCATCGCGCAGCGGTCGGTCGACAAGCTCTGCGAGGAGGCCGCCGACGCGCACCGGCTCGGCGTAAGGGCCGTGCTCCTCTTCGGGATTCCCGAGGAGAAGGACGACGTCGCGTCAGGCGCCTACGACGAGGACGGGATCGTGCAGCGCACCCTCCGCGCGCTGCGGGAGGAGGCGCCCGGGCTCGTGCTCCTCACGGACGTTTGTCTCTGCGAGTACACGTCGCACGGTCACTGCGGGCTGGTCGAAGGCGACGAGGTGCTGAACGACGTCTCGCTCGAGCTCCTGGCCAAGACGGCCCTGAGCCACGCCGAGGCAGGGGCGGACGCCGTCTGCCCGAGCGACATGCTCGACGGGCGCGTCGGCGCGATCCGCGGAGCGCTCGACGGCGACGGGTTCGAGCAGCTCCCGATCGTGGCCTACTCGGCCAAGTACGCCTCGGCCTTCTACGGGCCGTTCCGCGAGGCGGCCGAGTCCACTCCTGCGTTCGGAGACAGGTGCAGCTACCAGATGGACCCGCCCAACGTCCGCGAGGCGCTGCGCGAGTGTGAACTCGATCTCGCCGAGGGCGCCGACGCGATCATGGTCAAGCCCGCGCTTCCATACCTCGACGTGATCCGGGCCGCGCGCGAGCGGTTCGACGCGCCGCTCTTCGCGTACAACGTGAGCGGTGAGTACGCGATGGTGAAGGCGGCCGCGTCGCGCGGCTGGCTCGACGAGCGCCAGGCCGCAGTCGAAGGTCTGACCGCGATCAAGCGGGCGGGCGCCGATGTGATCGTCTCGTACTGGGCGAAGGAGCTGGCGGCTTGGCTCTGACGGCGAGCGGCCTCTTCCGCCGCGCGCGCAAGGTCATCCCCGGTGGCGTCAACTCGCCGGTCCGTGCATGGGGCGCGGTCGGCTCCGAGGAGCCCTTCTTCGCCGCGCGCGGCGGAGGCCCGTTCCTCTGGGATGCCGACGGCAACCGCTACATCGACTGGGTCATGTCCTGGGGCCCGCTCGTGTTCGGGCACGCCGATCCGGAGGTGGTCGAGGCCGTCCAGGAAGCGGCGGCCGACGGCACGACCTTCGGGGTGCCGACCGAGCGCGAGGTCGAGCTTGCCGAGGAGATCGCCGACGCCGTTCCGTCGGTCGAGCAGGTGCGGCTCGTCTCCTCGGGCACCGAGGCTGCGATGAGCGCGCTGCGACTCGCGCGCGGCTTCACGCGGCGCGACCGCGTCCTCAAGTTCACGGGCTGCTACCACGGCCACGCCGACGGGCTCCTCGCGGAGGCCGGCTCCGGGCTGGCGACGCTCGGGCTTCCCGCCACCCCGGGCGTGCCCGTGGGTGCCGCCGGCGA
>DAITAN010000454.1:0-1976 GCA_036824235.1 Gaiellaceae bacterium
CACCGCATCCCCACCGGGGTCGGGGTCATGCAGTCCGGACAGATCGGCCGGCCACAGGACGAGCACGAGACGCCCGTCTCCCGCGACGGGTGGCGGTAGCAGGTCGCCATCGAGGCGGCGGAAGCTATCAACCGGGGCGTCGGGTCCCGGTCAGGGTGCCGCGAGCGCCAGCGCGTTACAGGTCGGCCACGGGGACGAGGTGCACGTCGCTCCGCTCGGACTCGAGCGTGCGCAGGCGACGCGAGAACCCGGACCGTGCGAAGAAGTACATCGGCGCGCCCGGCGAGTCGAGGATCTGCGCGATCGTCTCGAGCTTGTCGAGCTCGGCGGCCTCGTGCTCGTTGTCGCTCCACTTGCATGAGCCCAAAGCGCGCACCTGTCCCGCGGCGTCGATGGCCACGATGTCCGCCTCGTAGCGGCGTGATCGCTGCGCGCCGTTCTCCCGCACGCGGCGGGTGCCCCACCAGCGCCCGACCTCGGCCGCCGCGGGCACGTGGCGCAGCGCCCAGGCCTGGCAGACCTCCTCGAACGCGTCGCGCGAGACGAAGAGGTCGAGCCCGGGAAGGACGGTCTCGGCGAGGTGTCGCTCGGCGGAGGCTCGGGTCTGCAACCGGCTCTCGTACGGAGCGACGAAGCGGAACCAGAAGCGCAGGAACGGATCGGTGATCGCGTAGAAGACCTTCTGTCGGCTGGTCTGGCCGACCGGGTAGCGGCGGCGCACGAGGCGCATGTCCTCCAGCGTCTCCAGGAACGTCCGCGACTCCTCGGGCGTGCGCTGAAGGCGAGCGGCGATCTCGCTCAGCCGCGTCGCCCCGCCGGCGATCGCACGGAGGGCCGACATGTACACCGCGCGATCGCGGATGCGGGCCTCCTGCGCGAGCAGGAACTCGGGCTCGGTGCGCAGCAAGGCGTCGGGCAGCAGGATCGTGCGCCGGATGTTCGCTGCCAGGTCCTGCTCGGGATCGATCTCGTCGAGGTAGTACGGGATCCCGCCGAACACGGCCCACGCGCGGACGCGATCCTCCACCGACCAGCCGGGAACGAACGCCGCGATGTCGTCGTAGCCGAACGGCTCGACGTGCAGCGACCCGGTGCGGCGCCCGTAGCTCGTGGCCGCGTACCCGACGACCTCCTTCTCGAAGAAGCTCACGTCGCTTCCCGCGAGCAGAAGACGCAGGCGGGCGTCGTCCTTGTGGTCGCGCATGAGCGCGTTGATCAGCGACCCGAGCTCCTCGTTTCGGCGCGCGGCGAACTGGAACTCGTCGATCGCAATGAGGATCGGCCCCTGCTCGAGCAGCTCCTCGAACGCCGCGAACACCGCGCGCCACGAGCCGAGCGGCTGTTCCTCGTAGATCCTGCGCCCGGAGACGCGAGCGATCTCGCGGCTGATGTCTTCGAGGTGGTCGCGCTCGGTGCCCGCCGTGGCCTCGAACAGCAGATGCCGGCGCTGATCCGCGAAGTGCGTGATCAGGTGGCTCTTGCCAACGCGCCGGCGACCGTAGATGACGATGAACTCGGCACGCCGCGACGCCCAACGCTCCTCCAGCGCTGCGAGCTCGTCGGTGCGGTCGTAGAAGGGCATGACCTGTGCGTATCTACTCTAACACAACCTATTAGGTTGCAGCCTCGTAGGTGCGCACAGCAAGGCCATCCGTCCCGCGGTCACCGGGTCGCACGTGACCGCCCGCGCCGAGCCTGGTGAGACCACGGCGCGCCCCACGCCATCGCGAATCGACCCGGGACGCCGCCAAGCCGGAGGACGGATTCGAACCGACGACCTACCGCTTACAAGGCGGTTGCTCTACCAGCTGAGCTACTCCGGCGGGAGCCGAGCGTAGCGCCGCCGGCTAACTCTCCGAGGCCCCGACGGCGTGCTCGAGATCGCCGTGGCCGTTGGAGGACACGACGTGCTCGTAGGACGGGACGCGGGCGTCGGTAGAGCCGTTGAAGCGGCGCTCGAGCTCGCCGAGCACGAC
>DAITAN010000455.1:0-1962 GCA_036824235.1 Gaiellaceae bacterium
GGAACGGGCGCGGGGTCGTATGTGCCCGTCGACCCGTCCGCCGTCGCCCAGGTCCCGCCTTCGTCGCTCGCCGTGGCGACGACGAGCCGCGGCGCCGGATCGAGGTCCCCGGCCGCGTATCGCTCGCTCGGGTCGCTCGCGCTCCTGACGAGCGCGTCGAGCTCCACTCCGGCCTCGGCCAGCACGGGCAGGACGCGGGCAGTGGCGACGAGGATCCGAGCGCGTCTCGCGGCCTTCGCGGCCGCCGCGTCGCCGCTCACGAAGTAGACACCGTCGGTCTCAGCCAGCTCGTCCCAGGGAAGCGGGTCGCCGCCGCGCGGAACGTGCTTCTCGCCGATGATCGTGATCGTCCGCTCCCCGTTGCCGTCGACGAACGTGAACCCACGACGCTGGGGCTCTGGATGGCGCGTCGCCTCGACCCGCACCCCGAGGCCGGTCAGCTGGGCGAGCGCCTGGTCTCCAAGCTGATCGCGGCCGAGGGCCGTGAAGAGACTCGAACGGTCGGCGAGGCGGGCGAGCCTGACCGACGCGACCCCTCCCCCGCCCGCCGCCTCGGCCCACCAGTCGGACGCCTGCACGATCTCGCCCGGGTCCGGCACACGCTCGACCTTCGCGAACTCCACCCACTCGACGTGACCCACGACGGCGAAACGCATTTGCGCGGCAGTCTCACATCTCGGCGCCGTCTCACGTTTCAACGGATGATGGAAGCCGTGGCCGCGATACCACCATTCGAGCGCTTCTACGAGGAGCGACGGGACGAGATCTTCGGCTACCTCGCGCGCCTGCTGGGCCGCGACGCCGCTGAGGACGCGTTCCAGGAGACGTTCCTGCGTGCGTTGCGCGCCTACCGCAAGCTCGAGCACGGACGTCACCTGCGCGCGTGGGCGTTCACGATCGCCACGAACGTCGCGGTCGACGAGCGGAGGCGGGCGGTTCCGACCGAGGAGCCCGAGGAGATTCCCGTCACCGACGAGCGGCCCGCCTACGCCGACCTCGAGCACCTGGTCGGCGAGCTGCCCCCGACGGAGCGCGCGGCGGTCGTCCTCCGCTACGGCTACGACCTTTCCTACGACGACATCGGCGTCGCGCTCGATTCGAGCGCCGAAGCCGCCCGCGCGGCCGCCTCGTCCGGCGTCCGCCGCCTGCGAAGGAGGCACACCCAATGACCGGCGTCCCCGACGAGCTCGACCGCCGCTTCCGCGAAACCGCGGCCTCGGAAGGCCTGCTCGACGTCGCCTATGACGTCACGGAGTCTCCGATCGGTCCGCTGCTCGTGGCCGCTAGCGACCGCGGGCTCTGCCGCATCTCGTTCGACCCCGAGCCCGAGCACGAGCTCGAGGCACTCGCCAGGGCCTTCGGCCCGCGCGTCCTCCGGTCGGCGTCACCGATCGACCGAGTGCGGCGCGAGCTTGACGAGTACTTCGAGGGCACCCGCCAGGACTTCGACCTGGCCGTCGACCTCACGCCGCTGCCCGACTTCCAGCGGCGCGTGCTGGAGGAGCTCATCCGCGTCCCTTACGGGCACATCGACACCTACGGCGCTCTCGCGCAGCGCGTCGGGAACCCGCGCGCCGCACGCGCGGTCGGCGGGGCGCTCAACCGCAACCCGATCCCGATCGTGGTCCCGTGCCACCGGATCGTCGGCTCGACGGGAAGCCTCGTCGGCTATGCCGGCGGCCTGGAGATCAAGCAGGCGCTCCTCGGGCTCGAGGGCGCAATCCTTCCCGGGTAGCCGGCGGGGCTAGGCGGGCCTCGCCGGTCCGGGCCTGCATCCGGCGGAGGAGATCCCGACGCAGTTGCTCGCCGGTGAGGCGTCCCGCGTTGCGCGGGTAGGCGATGAGGAGATGGAGCGCGGGGCCCTGCTCGGTGGGGCCGACGGCCGGGGTCTCGACGGGGCGGGGGCGCTCCGGCTGGCGGAGCTCGACGACCTCGATCTCGCCGGTGCGCAGGCCGTGAAGA
>DAITAN010000456.1:0-1960 GCA_036824235.1 Gaiellaceae bacterium
AGGGGGCTCGTGGGGGAAACATGGTTTCCCCCACGGGAGAGAGCCGAAGGCGAACAAGGCTCATGCGCGAGTCGGGACCTCGATCTGGCCGCGCAGGTGCGCGTGGTGCTGGTCGACGGGCGCGAGGACGTCCTGGAGCGAGGACTCGCCGCCGAAGGGGCACGCGCCCTCGTCGATGTGGCGCTGGTACTCCTCGCGGAACTTCGCCACGTAGCTGGCGACCGGCATGGCTGCCGCGTCGCCGAGCGGGCACAGGCAGTTGCCGAGAATGCGGTCGCACACGTCCAGAAGCACGTCGAGCTCGCCCTGGGTCGCCTCCCCGTCCTCGATCTTGCGGAGGAGCTGCACCATCCAGCGCGTCCCCTCGCGGCACGGCGTGCACTTCCCGCAGGACTCGTGCATGTAGAACTGCGCGACCCGCAGGCCGAGCTGCACCATGCAGCAGCGGTCGTCGATGACGATCACCGCGCCCGAGCCGAGCATCGAGCCGGCCTGGGCCATCGAGTCGAAGTCGAGGGGCGTGTCTACCTCCGAGGCGTTCAGCACCGGCACGGACGAGCCGCCCGGGATGATCGCCTTGAGCTCGCGGCCGTCCGGGATCCCGCCGCCGATGTCGTAGACGAGCTCTCGAAGCGTCGTCCCGAGCTCGAGCTCGTAGTTGCCACCGCGCGCGACGTTGCCGGAGAGCGAGAAGACGCGCGTGCCGGCGGAGTTCTCGACACCGAGCCGGGCGTACTTCTTACCGCCCATCTCGAGGATCTTGGGGACCGTGGCGAGAGTCTCGACGTTGTTGATCAGCGTCGGCGAGGCGTAGAGGCCGGAGATGGCCGGGAAGGGCGGCTTCGTCCGCGGCTGGCCGCGGCTGCCCTCGAGCGACTCGAGCAGGCCGGTCTCCTCGCCGCAGATGTACGCGCCCGCGCCGCGGTGCAACACGATGGTCAGGTCGAAGCCCGAGCCGAGGAGGTTCTTGCCGACGTAGCCGGCCTCGCGCGCCTCCTCGAGCGTCGCCTTCAGGACCTCGAACTCGGTCAGGTACTCGCCCCGCACGTAGATGAAGGCGTAGGCCGCGCCGATCGTGTACGCCGCGGTGATCACGCCCTCGATGAAGAGGTGCGGGACCCGGAGCATGATCTCGCGGTCCTTGAAGGTGCCGGGCTCCGATTCGTCCGCGTTGACGACGAGGTATATCGGCTTGGGCGTGTCGTCGGGCTTCGGCAGGAAGCTCGCCTTGCGGCCCATCGGGAAGCCCGCTCCTCCGCGGCCGCGAACGTTCGCCGCCAGCAGCTCGTCGAGCACCGCCTGGCGGTCCATGCCGAGCGCCTTGCGGAGCGAGGCGTAGCCGCCGACGGCCTCGTACTCCTCGCGCTTCGTCAGGTCGCGCTTGTCCGCGTCCTTGAGCAGGAGCTCCCTAATCGGCATCGCGCAGCTCCCTGACGATCCCGGGCACGTCCTCGGGCCGGACCGGCTCGCGGTAGCGGTGGTCGACCGAGACGACCGTGCCCCAGCCGCACCCGCCGTAGCACTCGACCGTCCGCAGCGTCACCTCGCCATCGGGCGTCGTCCCGCCCGCCTCGACGCCGAGCTCGCGCTCGAAGGCCTCGACCACCTGCTGGGCGCCGACGAGCGCGCAGGAGATGTTGGTGCAGACCTCGACCATGTGCCGCCCGACGGGCTCCAGCTGGAACATGTCGTAGAAGCTCGCCACCGCGTGGCAGTACGCGGGCGTGACCTCGAGCGCCTCGGCCACCTCGCGGAACGCCTCCGGCGGGAGCCAGCCGCCGTGCTCCTCCTGTGCGAGGCGCAGAGCGGGTAGCACCGCCGAGCGGCTCTGCGGGTACTCGGCCGCCACGGAGCGGATCCGGTCGTAGAGAGTCGCCTCGGCCATCAGTCGGTCTCCGGCTGATGGTGGGGAGGGTGTGTGAGGGAACCGGGAGGTTCCTTCACTGCATCAAAGAAGGGG
>DAITAN010000457.1:0-1952 GCA_036824235.1 Gaiellaceae bacterium
GGCGGCGGCGAACGCCAGCGGGTAGAAGCCGGCGGCGACGTCCGTGCGACCGTCGGGCGCACTCGATGCGTCGCCGCCGCAACCGGCGGCGAGCGCGCCGACCACCACCGTCGTCAGAATGAGAACGATTCTCGTTACCACAGGGATTGCTAGCATAGCCACGTGCCGGAAACCGCGCAACAAAGCGCGATCGACGTCCTCACAGACGCGGGCGTCCGCCCCACACGCCAGCGCGAGCGGGTGCTCGCCGAGCTGATGGGCGAGCGCGACGACGTCACCGCCCAGGAGCTGTACGAGCGCCTCCGCTCGGGCGGCGAGAAGCTCGGGCTTGCGACGGTCTACCGAACGCTCGGCCTGCTGGCCGAGGCCGGCGTGATCGACGTCCTCTCACACCGCCCGGGCGAGCTCTGCTACCGCTGGTGCGGCGAGGGGCACCATCACCATCTCGTCTGTTCGAGCTGCCACCGGGTCGTCGAGCTCGCCGACTGCGAGCTGGACCCGTGGCTCGAGCGGATCTCGCAAGCGCACGGCTTCGTGACCACCGGCCACCGCCTCGAGGTGTCCGGGCTCTGCAGCGTCTGCCGCTAGCGGCGCGCCACGACCACGAGCGCGGTGTCGAACCGCGGCAGTCGATTCGGATTCTCGCCGGTGAGGTACGCCTGCAGCTGGTAGCGGCCCGCGGGCAGGTCTCTGCGGTTGAGCCGGACGATCTGGTTCGCGGGGAGATCCTCGTCGTCGAGAACCACCTTGCGGAGCTTTCCGCCGCGCAGCCGCTGGAGACGCCAGCTCCACTCCAGGGCGTCAGTGTCGACCCCGAACCTGAGCGCTCCCCCGGGCCGCACGCGAAAGACTCCCGCCGTCAACGTGATGTAGCGCAACTCGACCGTCTCGCGCTCGGACTCGGGAGAGAGGTTGCCGGCCGGATCGCGGACCCGCAGCGTCAACCGATATATGCCGGGCGGCAGCAGCTCGCCCCCCACGGTGCCGTCCCAGATGACGGCGCTGCGCGCGCGGCGGGGCGGCCTTTGGAGCGCCAGCTGGTCGCCGACGTAGAGCAGCGGCCCCGCAGGCCCGTCGGCCTTGTACGCGACGCGGACAGTGTCGACGTGGCCGTCGCCGTCGGGCGAGAAGGCGTCGAGTTCGACCTTCATCTCCACGACCTTCGGCGGCACCGTGTCGACCACGATCCGGTTCGGGATCACGATCGTCCGCCGCTTGTCCTCGAACTCGACGCGTAGCCGGTACGGGCCGTCGGGGACGATCCGGCGCTCGTCGTTCCTACCGTCCCACTCGAAGGTAACGAGCCCGGGCCGAACGCGACGCTCGCCGAGCGAGCGCACGGTCTCGCCGTCGGCGTCGAGGATGTCGGCGTCGACCGTGTCTGTCACGCGGAAGCGAAGCCGAAGCTTGGCGGTCTCGCTCGGGCAGACGCAGACCGGAGAGAAGCTCTCGGGAAAGCGCGGCCCGACGACCGGCAGCCGCTCGAGCTTCAGCGATTCGGTGAACGCGAAGGCCGCGGCCGTCGCCGCGATCAGCGCAAGCGCGAGCGCCGAAAGGAGCATTGGGCGACCCACGCAGCGATTGTAGGGACGAGCGGGAGCCCGCCCCTTGCTCTACGACGTCCGGTAGGCCTTGATGAGGATCTCTGCGACCTCGGGCCGCGTGAACTCCTCCGGCGGCAGCTCGCCCTGCGAGAGGAGCTCGCGCACCTTCGTCCCCGAGAGGAAGACGTGGTCGTCGCCCCCGTGCGGGCAGGTCTTCGGCGTGGCCATCTGGCCGCAGACCTTGCACCAGAAGGAGTGTTCGAAGAACATCGGCTCGATGTCGAGCTCGTGCGGCTCGAACTCGTCGAAGATGAGCTGAGCGTCGTAGGTGCCGTAGTAGCTCCCGACGCCGGCATGGTCGCGGCCGACGATGAAGTGCGAGCAGCCGTAGTTCTTGCGGCAGATCGC
>DAITAN010000458.1:0-1949 GCA_036824235.1 Gaiellaceae bacterium
TTGGAGCTTCTCGTCGTCCGCGAGCGTGAACGTCCCGTCCGGGATGTCGCGGCCCATGCCGAGGAGCGGCAGGGACCCGGCCGAAAAGCGCGTATCCGAGAGGAGCTCGGCCACCTCGGCGGAGAGGTCGCCTTCCGGCTTGCGCCGCAAGAGGCTCAGGATGATGCGCGCCGCGACCTTGCGATAGCGCCAGAGCGCGCCCGGCCCCTGCGTCGTCTGGAGTATCCAGCTCATGAACTGCGGGTAGCCGGCGTCCTCGACGTAGAAGCCGCGACCCTCGCCGCCGTCGAGGGCGTCGGGCACGCGGATCGCGCTCGTGATCACGGGGCCGAATTCCGCGTCGAGCCGGCGAGGGGATCCGTCCGGGTAGCTCGCCTTGAGCGCGAAGGTGAGCAGGTCGCCGTTGCCGCCGAACCGCGAGCCCAGGCGGGGGCTCAGGCCCGGAAAGTCGCGGCGGCTCTTGAGCAGCAGATACGACGACCCGAGCGACCCGGCCGAGAGGACGAGCCGATCGCAGGTCAGCTCGCGCACGGGCCGGACGCCCGGGTTGCGCGTGTTGACCTTCCGCCCTTCGTCGGCGACGTCGTGCTCGACGTAGCGCACGACGTAGCCGCCGCCCTCGCGCGGCGCGAAGGAGCGAACCTCTCGGCGCGTCCAGATCTCGGCGCCGTGGCGCTTCGCCGCGGAGAGGTAGTTGTAGTCGAGCGTGTTCTTCGAGCCGAAGTTGCAGCCGATGTCGCACTCACCGGTCAGCCGGCACGTGTAGCGCGGCAGCCCGTGAAGGTTCGGGTGCTCCTCACGGATGGGTACGCCGACCGCCGGGTCCTCGCCCTTGTTGGCGAAGGTGACGGCAAGTGGCGGGAGGATCCATTCGCGGCCGAGCTTCCCGGCTGCCTCCTGGAACGCGGCCGTCTTGGACGAGCGGTCGAAAGGCGCGTGCTCGAACGGGTAGCGCTGGGCGTTCATCATCTTCTCGACCACGTCGTAGTGCGGGTCGAGGTCCGCGCGCGTCACCGGCCAGTGCTCGTAGCCGCCGCCGGCCAGGTCCTCCTGCACGAACCACTTCTCGTCCTTGCGCAGGAGCACGTTCGCGTAGATCAGCGAGCCACCACCGAGTCCGCTCGAGACGAGCGCCCCGATGCCCTTGAACGACCAGAGGTTGAACATCCCGTAGAGCCCCTCGCTCGGGTCCCAGAAAGCCTTCCCCAGCTCACGCGGGCTGCGGGGAAACGAGCCCGGCGGATACGGCTTGCCGCGCTCGAGGACGCAGACCGACTTGCCCGCTTCGGCGAGGCGGTACGCGAGCACGGAGCCTCCGAACCCGGAACCGACTACGACGGCGTCGAAGTGGGTGTCGTCCACGGCCCGCGAGGCTATGCGCGAACGATCAAGGACGCAACCCCGGCACGGTTTCGGCACCGGTTCGCTCCATAGGGGGCTTGACAACCCCGTACACCTTTCACCACACTGCACACACGTTGACGAGCGCCGCCGTCACACCTGAGCGCGTCATCGGCTCCGCCGAGACGTCGCCGCGCGGCCTCGTCGTCATTCTCCTCGGCATTCTCCCCCTCTAGGGGGAGAACACGCTCACGCGCCGAGCAGGCGCATACGCCGACCTTTCCGCAGAAGTAATGCGCCTCCGTTTGGAGGCAAGGAGGATGAGCAGTGAGCCGCAGAATCACGATCTTCGACACCACCCTGCGCGATGGCGAGCAGTCGCCTGGCATCGCGCTCTCGCCTGACGAGAAGGCGGAGATCGGGACGCAGCTCGAGCGGCTCGGAGTCGACGTGGTCGAGGCAGGGTTCGCGGTCTCCTCGCCGGGAGACTTCGAAGGCGTCCGCGCAGTCGCCGCCGCAGTCGAGCGTCCCACCGTCGCCTCCCTCGCGAGGACACGCAAGGAGGACATCGAGGCCGCAGCCGAGGCGCTCGCCGACGCGAGCCAATC
>DAITAN010000079.1:0-9212 GCA_036824235.1 Gaiellaceae bacterium
TCAGCGGGCCGAGCACGTTGAAGACCGTGCGCGTGGCGAGCTCGCGCCGGACCGGCGCCGCGTGCCGCATGGCGGGGTGGTGCGCCTGCGCGAAGAGGAAGCCGAACCCGAGCTCGTCGATCGAGCGCTCGATCTGCGGCGGCGGAAGCTCGAGCCGGAAGCCGAGCGCCTCGAGCACGTCGGCCGAGCCCGAGGCGGAGGAGACCGCGCGATTGCCGTGCTTGGCCACGCCCGCGCCCGCCGCCGCGGCCACGAGAGCCGCCGCGGTGGAGATGTTGAACGTCCGCGCGCCGTCGCCGCCCGTCCCGGCCGTGTCGACGAGATCCGTGCGCTTCGGCCGCACGGAGAGAACGTGCTCCCTCATGGCCTCGGCGCAGCCGGCGATCTCGTCCGGGGTCTCGCCCTTGAGCCGCAGCGCGACGAGGAACCCACCCATCTGGGCCGGGGTCGCCTCGCCGCCCATGATCTGGTTCATGACCTCGCGCGCCTCGACCTGGCTCAGGTCGCGCCCCTCGAGGAGCCGCGCCAGCGCGTCCTGGATCGTCATCGCCTGCCCTCCAGGAAGTTGCGGCCGAGGAGCGGTCCGTCGGGCGTAAGCACCGACTCCGGGTGGAACTGGATGCCGACGACCGGGAACTCGCGGTGGCGCACGGCCATCACCTCGCCGTCGTCGGACGTGGCGCAGACCTCCAGCTCGTCCGGCACGCGGGTTGCGGCGAGCGAGTGATAGCGGCCGCCCTCGAGCGGGTCGGGTGCGCCCTCGAAGATGCCCTGCCGGTCGTGGGAGATCGCGCTCGCCTTCCCGTGCAAGAGACGGTGAGCCTGGCCGACCTCGCCTCCGAAGGCGGCGACGATCGCCTGGTGGCCGAGGCAGACGCCGAGGGTCGGCACGCGCGGGCCCAGACGCCGCACGATCTCCACCGTCGCGCCGGCGTCCTCCGCGCGCCCGGGACCGGGGGAGATGACGAGCTGGCTCGGCGCCATCTGCTCGGCCTCGTCCGCGTCGAGGGCGTCGTTGCGGATCACCGTCACCTCGGCGCCGAGCTCCTGGAAGAGGTGCGCGAGGTTGTAGGTGAAGCTGTCGTAGTTGTCGACGAGGAGGATCACGCTGGTGTCCCTCCATTGTGCTCGGCGTCGGCGAGCGCCGCCTCCAGGGCGGCGAGCTTGCGCAGGCATTCCTCGTGCTCGGCCGCCGGGTCGGAGTCCGCCACGATGCCTGCGCCGGCCTGGAGGCGTGCGACACCGTCGGCGAGGATGACCGTGCGGATGGCGATGCACGTGTCCATCGACCCGTCCGGCAGCGCGTAGCCGACGGCGCCCGCGTAAGGCCCGCGCCGGTGCCCTTCGAGCTCGGAGATGATCTGCATCGCGCGCACCTTCGGGGCACCGGAGACCGTGCCCGCCGGGAAGCACGCGCGCAGGAGGTCGAACGCGGTGCGGCCGGGGGCCAGCTCGCCCGCCACCTCCGACACGAGGTGGGTCACGTGCGAGTAGCGCTCGGCCTCGAGGAAGCGGACGACGCGCACCGTTCCGGCCGTGCAGACGCGCGAGAGGTCGTTGCGCCCGAGGTCGACGAGCATCACGTGCTCGGCCTTGTCCTTCTCGGACGCGAGCAGCTCCTCTGCGTCGCCCTCGCCGGGGGTCGTCGTCCCGGCGATCGGGTTCAGGGAAGCGCGGGACCCCTCGAGCTTGACGAGGGTCTCCGGGGACGAGCCGACGAGCGAGATCCCGTCCAGCTCGAGGAGGAAGTGGTAGGGCGAGGGGTTGATGCGTCTCAGCGAGCGGTAGATGGAGAGCGGCGTCGCGGCCGTCGGCCGCTCCGCGCGCTGGGAGAGGACGATCTGGAAGGCATCGCCGGCGCGGATGTGGTCCTTGGCGCGCCTCACTCCCACCTCGTAGGCCTCGCGCGACGGGAAGCGCTCCATGGGGCCGCCGGCTCCGGTGGCTGCGGGCTCCTCGGCCAGCGGGCCGTTGAAGCGCGCAGCGACCTCGACCGGGTCGCCGACGAGCACCTCGGCCAGGCTCGCCGCGTGGTCGAAGCGGACGAGGGTGGAGGCGACCACGAAGCGGCTCTCGGGCAGGTCGGGGCCGGCGTCGGGGAGCGGCACGGTGGGCTCCAGCTTGGCGATGTGGTCGTAGCCGAGATAGCCGACGACGGGACGGCCGGCCGCGACCTCCTGCTCGGCCTCCTCGAAGGTCACGACGCGTGTCCCGGTGCCGAGCAGGCTGTGCCGCCCCAGGCGGCCTTTCTCCACGGACTCGAGCAGGAAGCCGGCGCGCTCGCCCGCGCGCAGCCGGAGATAGGCCCCCAGCGGGGTGATCAGATCGGCGTGTATCTCGGGGGCAGCGGTCATGGCAAACGAAAAAGACCCTCCTGGTGGGGGTCCTCGAGCGGAGCGGAGTGTTCGAGCCTCTGGCCTAGCAGGCGACGCTCCCGCTCCGCTCGCGGCGCCAGGCCCACCAGGTGCGGACGGGAGGAGTCATCGTGGGCGGAGCGTAGGCGACTCCGGCCGTTTGCGTCAAGCGTTCGCGGCAGGGATCCGGCCTTGCACGGATAATCAGGGTCGATGGAGCCGCATCCGATCCGGATGGTGGTCGAGGACGACCTCGAGCGTTCCCGCCTGACCGTCTTCTTCCGGCTTCTCCTCGCGATCCCGCACATCATCTGGCTCATCCTCTGGGGCATCGCAGTGTTCTTCGTGGCGATCCTGAGCTGGTTCATCGTGCTCTTCACGGCGCAGCTTCCGCAGTCGCTGCACGACTTCATGTCCGCGTACGTCCGATACGGCACGCACGTCTACGGGTACGTCCTGCTCGCGGCGAACCCGTTCCCGGGCTTCACCGGTGCTGAAGCAAGCTATCCGGTCGATCTCGAGATCGACCCTCCGGCGCGGCAGTCGCGCTGGAAGACCGGCTTCCGCATCATCCTCGCGATCCCGGCGCTGATCCTCTCGGCCGCTCTCGTCAACGGCCTCGGGAGCGGTGGAGGCGGGGGCACGACGACCACCAGCGGGTCGGAGGAGGCCTATTACTACTGGGGCGGTTCGATGGGGCTCGCCTTCACGATCGCGTTCTTCGCGTGGTTCGCCTGCATGGTGCGCGCCCGGATGCCGAACGGCTTCCGAGACGCGCTCGCGTACGCACTGCGCTACTCGGCGCAGACCTACGGCTACATGCTCTTCCTCACCGACCGCTACCCCCATGCGGATCCCCGCCAAAACCCCGTGCCCACACCTCCGCCGGCGCGGGCGGTCGACCTATCGGCGGACGAGGACGTGCAGCGGAGCCGGCTCACCGTGTTCTTCCGGCTGCTGCTCGCGATCCCGCATTTCATCTGGCTCGTCCTGTGGGGGATCGCTGTGTTCTTCGCGTTGATCGTCGGCTGGTTCGCGGCCCTCTTCCTTGGGCGTCTGCCGGACGCGCTCCATCGCTTCATCGGCGCGTACCTGCGCTATTCCATCCATGTCCTGGCGTTCGTGACGCTCGTGGCCAACCCGTTCCCCGGCTTCGCGGGCGCGCCCGGCTCCTATCCGGTCGAGCTCCGCATCGACCCACCCGAGCAGCAGGGCCGTTGGACTGTCTTCTTCCGCATCTTTCTCGCCCTGCCCGCCCTCCTTGTCGACACCGCACTGAGCGGTGTGCTCTGGTTCGCGGCGTTTCTCGGCTGGTTCGCGGCGCTGGTGACCGGGCGGATGCCGTCGGGCTTCCGAGCGCTCGGCGAATGGTCGCTCGGCTACTACGGGCAGACGTACGGCTACGCCTGGCTCCTCACGGGCACCTACCCCTACAGCGGTCCGCCGGCCGTTGACGTTCCTGAGCCGGTCGTGGAGGAGGAGCCCCTCGGCACATGGCCCGAGCCGCCCTCGCCGCCCTCGTTCTCGGCGTCGTAGCGCTCGCCGCTGGTCTCGGCGCCGCGGCCTGGGCGCTCTGGGAGACCGAGGTCCCGGACGGTCTGAGGCTGTCCGACGTCCAGGCCTCGGCCGTGCTCGACGCAGATCTGCTCGAGGAAGCGCGCAACTTCGAGCGCTTCCTGCGGATCAGCTACCTCGTCTCGCTCGTCGTCGTGATCGTCGTCTTCGCGCTGTACGCGCGCTACGGCGGGAGGTTCGTGCGCGAGTCGGCCGCCGGCAGGATCGGCACCGGAATGCTGCTGGGGATGCTGGGGCTCGGGATCCTCTGGCTCGTTCAAGCGCCGTTCGGGCTCCTCGACCACTGGTGGCAGCGCCGCCACGACGTCTCGGAGCTCGGCTATGGCGACTGGCTGATCCTCAACTGGTTCGCGCTCGGCGGCGAGTTCCTGTTCATCTGCCTGGCGCTTCTGATCGTCATGGGGCTCGCGGGGCCGCTGCGCTTCTGGTGGTGGGTCCCGGGCGGGGCCGTGTTCGTCGGCCTGGTGGCGCTGTTCACGTTCGTGAGCCCGTACATGATTCCGGCCCAGGTAGATGCGCCCCCATGGGTCGTGGACCAGTCGAACCAGCTGGCAGCGGAGCAGGGCCTGCCCGAGATTCCGGTGCGCGTGCAGGAAGTCGAGTCGTGGGAGGCGCCCAACGCCGCAGCCACGGGTCTCGGCCCGACGCGGCGCATCATTCTCTGGGACACGATGCTGGCGAGCTTCGGCGAGGATGAGATCCGCGTCGTGCTCGGCCACGAGCTCGGCCACCACTCGCGTAACCACCTCTGGAAGAACATCGGCTGGTACGCGCTCTTCGCGTTCCCCGGAGCGCTCGCGATCGCGCTGATCACGCGCAGGCGGGGAGGGATGCGCGAGCCCCTGGCCGTTCCCCTGGCGCTGCTCGTCTTCGTGGTGTTGCAGACGCTCGCCCTGCCGCTGCAGAACGCGATCACCCGGCACATGGAGGAGGAGGCCGACTGGGTCGCGCTCGAGACGACACAGGATCCCGGCGGCGCGCGCAACCTCTTCCAGGGCTTCGCGCGCGAAGCCCTCATCGATCCCGATCCTCCCTGGTGGTCGTACCACCTCATGGAGACGCACCCGGTCATCGTCAATCGCGTTGCCATGGCCGAGGCCTGGCGCGACCGGCGGGGCCGCTGACGAGTTCTGGATTCAACGGCCCATGGAGATCGGCGGCTGGGTGTGATACTTCGTTCCGGACGGAGCGATAAATGACCGACCCGCCACAGCGGTCCCCTTTGAGCTTCCGCCAACGCTTCGCGGAGCTCTCTCTCGAGAAGAAGCTTTCGATCTTCTTCCTGCCCGTCTTCGCGGCCGTGGTGGGAACGCTCGTGCCGAGGTTCCTCGGCGGTGAGGGCGCGCCGCCGCCGCCACCCACCGTCACCGAGCAGCGTGAGGACGCCCCGAGCGAAAACCTCGAGATCCTCGACCTGGACGTGCTCAACTCGCGCGACGAGTCGCTGGGCTTCGGCGTCGGGGCGGAGCTGAGGATCAACGTGCGCAACGCGGGGAACCTCGTCTCGGTCATCCACGCGGCGGAGTTCGACGTCAGCGAGTTCGAGGAGGTCGAGCTCTGCCTGCCGCCGCAGGGCGAACTGTCGGTCAGCGGCACCTACGATCTGACGCTGCCGAGCGTCGACGGCGCCGGGCAGTCGTTCGAGGCCGATGTCCAGCAGCAGATCCCCGCCGGCGAGCCGGACTCGTTCAGCTTCAGAGCGAAGCTGGACGGCGAGTACGTGCCCACGAACGGCGACTCGCGACTCTTCGTCCTGGACGCGTTTCTGCGACACGACCTCGAGGAGCAAGTCGATGCCGGCTCGGCACTCATCGCGCTTCCGTTTCCGGACGCCAGCCAGTTCCTCTACCCATCGACCGGCTCGAGCGGCGGGCTCTACTTCGATCCCGAGTGCCCCGCGCGGAACGTCGCCCGGCTGCAACATCTCCTCGACGGCGACGCGGAGCATTCGCAGGAGCTGGAGCTCTTCGCTGCCGATCCGGCGGCCGGTCTCCAGTCTGACTTTGAGCCCCTGCCGGAACCGTCGCAGGAGGACCTCGCCCAGGCCGTCGGCGCTGGGGACGCGCTGATCGAGACCCTCGCGGCCGACGGGCCACAGTCGGCCTGCGGGCTCGTGAACACAAGCGGCGTGGCCTCGATCGAGGCATACGCCGACGTCTCCTGCACCGACTACGTCCAGCCCCTCGCGAGGCTCGCGTCCCGTGGGGTCGCCCTCGAGGTGGCCGAGGCCCACCCCGGCTGGGTGAAGCTCCTCGCGCCGCCCGTGGATGGCGGCCAACTCGCGCTCTTGGTGCAGGTCACGTCGCAGTACGGGAAGACGCCCTTCGTCTGGGAGATCACGAACCTCTACGACGTCTCCGTCGGGCCACTCGTCATGAGCGGGCCGGACCTCTATGACTGAGGCGGGGCGAAAAGTGGGACGGGAGCCGCGTCTCATGTCGGACTAGTAGATCGCCCGTTGTACCAGTACGTCGATTAGTCGCCGTGAGCGGGCGCACACCTACCGGTTGGTACGCTGGCTCCATGGCCCGCTCCGTCATCGTTTCCGCCGTTCGAACGCCCTTCGGGAAGTTCGGAGGCGGCCTTCGCGACCACGAGGCGCCCCAGCTCGGGGCGATCGCTATCCGTGCCGCGCTCGACCGTGTCGACGTCCGCGACGACGAGGTCGAGTACGTGATCATGGGCCAGGTTCTTCAGGGCGGCGCCGGTCAGGCGCCCGCCCGCCAGGCGGCAGTCGGCGCAGGCCTCCCGAAGGAGGTCCCGAGCGACACCATCAACAAGGTGTGCGCCTCGAGCGTCCGCGCCGTCGAGATCGCCGACCAGATGATCCGCGCCGGCGACCACGACGTGATCGTGGCCGGCGGGATGGAGTCGATGTCGAACGCGCCCTACATCCTCAAGCAGGCGCGCTTCGGCTACCGGCTCGGCGACGGCGCCGTGATCGACCTCATGCTCCACGACGGTCTCGTCTCCTCGTTCGACGGGAAGCACATGGTCGAGCAGGCGTCGTTCGTCTCGCGCGAGCTCGGCATCACCCGCGAGGACCAGGACGCCTGGGCGCTCCGCTCGCACCAGCGAGCCGTGGCCGCAGGCGAGTCCGGCAAGTTCGCGGAGGAGCTCGTCGCCGTGAACGGCGTCTCTGCCGACGAAGCCCCGCGCGCCGACACGTCGCTCGAGAAGCTCGCGAGCCTGAAGCCCGTGTTCGACCCGGAAGGGACGACGACGGCCGGCAACGCCCCCGGCGTCAACGACGGGGCCGGCGCGCTCGTGGTCACGAGCGAGGAATTCGCCCAGAAGCGCGGCCTCGAGATCCTCGCCACCATCGTCTCCACGGCGTACATCGCCGACGAGTACGCCTACCTCGCGCGCACGCCGGCCAAGGCGGCCGCCCGGGCGCTCGAGAAGGCGGGGAAGACGATCGACGACGTCGAGCGCGTGGAGATCAACGAGGCGTTCGCGTCGGTCACCGTCAACTCAGTGAAGATGCTCGGCGCCGACCCCGAGAAGGTGAACGTGAACGGCGGCGCGGTCGCGCTCGGGCACCCGGTGGGCGCCTCGGGCGCGCGCATTCTCGGCACGATGATCTACGAACTGCGCCGCAACGGCGGCGGGCTCGGCCTCGCCGCCATCTGCTCGGGCGGCGGCCAGGGCGACGCCCTCCTGCTCGAAGTCTGAGCGCTAGTCCGTGAAGACCAGATAGGCGGGGCGCTTGGGCGCGGCCCGGCCGAGGGTCTCGCCGGTCGCAAGGTCGACGATCTCGACCTTCCGCCCGTCCTGGGTCGAGACGTAGAGTCGTCCGCCCGCGGTCTGAGAGAGATCGGCCTGGCCTCGGCGCTCGAGCGCGAACCGCTCGGAGCCGTCCGGGCCGAAGACGTGCAGCGCCTGGCTGGTGCTCCTCTCGTCCCACGAGGAGCCGAGTAGTGCGTCGCCGCGGAGGGTCACCCAGGCTGGCGCCTCGCTGACGTGGCGCACGCTCCAGCTGCCGGGGTCGACGAGCGCCAGGCCCGCGGGCGTCGCCTGCACCGAGTCGCCCTCGGTCGTGTAGGTCACGCCGCTCAGCGCGATCAGACCGCTCGGCAGCCAGACGGCGTTCAGCTCGGGGCCGTCGATCATCTTGGCCCAGGCGCCCGGCTCGAGCCAGTTGCGGAAGCGCTCGAGGAGGGAGGCCGGTTGCGCCAGCTCGTGGGAGGTCGCCATGAGGCTGTCGAGGTCGACATCGACCGCCCGGTTGCCCGGCGCGATCACGACGGCGCGACTTCCCGAGGGGTCGACCGCCAGAGCAGGCAAGAGCTGGCGGGCGCGATAGTCCTCTTGCTCCCCGGACTCGTCCCAGCCCGCACGGATGCCCGGCAGCTCGACGTAGCGCACCTCGTCGCCGTCGAAGAGGGCCAGCTGCGCCTGGCCAATCCCGTTCGCCGGAGCGAGGAGGAGGACCATGCCGTTCCCGGCGGGAACGGTCTTCAGGATCATCCCGTCGAGCTCGCGGGTCAGCACCGGCTTGCTGGCGCTCGGCTGGAGCGTGGCCACCTGCGACCGCTCGCCCCAGAGGCTCGCCAGGATGCGGTCGTCCTCGGGCCAGTGGAGCCGGTCGACGCTCGTGCCGGCCGGGAGCTCGATCGACCCTGTGGAGCGCATCCGCCTCAGGTCGATGACGTCCACGATCCCGGTCTCGCTGCCGCCCACGGCGAGCAGCGCCCTGTCGGGCGAGTACTCGGCGGCGCCGAAGAAGAACGGCACCGGGTAGGAGAGGTCGCTCGCCGGCTCGAGCGTGCCCGCATCCGCCCAGAAGATCTCGCTGCCTCGCGTGTCGCTCCAGGCGGCGAGCACGGTGTCGTCCGCGGCCGGCTTGGCGGCCGCCGGCGCCGGTGGCGGCGGCGTCGCGGCTTCTTCGGTTCCGCCGCAAGCGGCCAGCGTGAGCCAGGCGGCGGCGGTGAGGGCGAAGGAGCGGAGCATCACCCTCACTACACCATGGAACTCGCGAAGGTTCCAGTAGTGTCCTCGGTCGTGAAGCGGGAGCGCGTCCTCGTCGTCGGAGCCGGCCAGATGGGCGCCGGGATCGCCCAGGTGATGGCCGCCTCGGGCCGTCGGGTCTCCCTCTACGACGCCGCTCCCGGCGCGGTCGAGAAGGGGCTCGCGGGGATGCGGAAGAGCCTCGAGCGCCTCGCCGCCAAGGGCGCTCCCCACGACCCCGAGGAGGTGCTGGCGCGCGTCGAGCCGGTCGACGACCTCGTCGACGCCGACCTGATGGTGGAGGCCGTCGTCGAGGACGCCGCCGTGAAGCAG
>DAITAN010000459.1:0-1931 GCA_036824235.1 Gaiellaceae bacterium
TCCGCTTCCGGGGTCCCGGCCCGGACTCCGGCGGCGGCTTCGGCGGCCCTCCGGGCGAGACGCCGGAAAACGGCGCCGAGCCCGGAGACGCCGCCGCGTAGGGGCGGACCACAGCCCTCCCCCCGGGAAGAGAAGCGGCCCGCTCGTGCGGGCCGCTTCGCGTCCGCGCGGCGAGTCCGCCGCGGAGGTGTCAGAGTCAGACCAGGATTAGTTCTGTGCGTCGGGGGTAGTTGGTTCGTGCTTGGCGTCACACAGGACGGTGTTGGAGTGCGGCACCTGTGATCGAATCAACTTCGGACGGTCGTTCAGAAGCGCCCGGCCCGCGTGCAGTGCCGGCGCCGTCAGGCGCCGACCGGTCGAAGCGGTCCGACGTCGGGGGAGCTCCGGCGCAAGCACCCAAGCCGAAGGCGCCTCCCGCCCACAAGAGGCGGTCGACCCGCAAGCCGCCAGAGGCTCTGCCGCCGCACACGGACAAGTCGGCAAAGTCCGTCAAACCGGCTGGAGCCGTCAAGCCTCAGAAAGCCCTCAAGCCGGGCGGAGCCGCCAAGTCGTCCGAAGCAGCCAAACCGCCGGGAGCGGTCAAGCCTGCGCGCTCGGCCAAGCCCAAGCCGCCGACCCGCATGAAGCCGGGAGCGAAGCCCCACCCAGGCAGAGGCAAGAGAAGCCCGCGCCCTCGCACCGAGCCACGGCCCGTCGAGATGCAAGCCCTGCCGGTCGCCCACGCCCCGACTCGCAGGAAGCTCACGTGCTCGATCTTCGGATGGCGAGATGAATGGGTCGCCGACTTCTACGCGGTCGCCTTCGGGCTGCAAGGTCGCGATTGGATAGTCGAGCGTTCGCCCAAATTTCTCTGGCTGGGCGAAGAAACGCCAGGCGAGGCTTACGAGGCTCACGAGATCCTCGTTGATGCACTTCTTCGGGCCGGGTGGCGCCGCGTGGGCAACGACGGCGCCTGGTATAGGCAGCGCTTCGAGCGCTCGATCGAGACTGCGCCTGAGCGGCCCTAGCGCTTGGACCGGGAAACGGTTTCGTCCGAGACGCGCGGGAGCTCGCGGAGGAGGTCCTCGAGAATCCTGTCGACGCCGAGCGCATGACGCCGTGCCGCGCGGTAGAGACGTGCCACCGCTTCGTTCCACGGAGCCGGCTGCTCGTCGGTCGTCCATTCGGAGGCGAGCGTCTCAACCTTTCGACGCTCCGCGCTGAACACGTCGAGCTCGTACGGCTCCTCTCCGTCACCGTCCCGGCTGCGAACGCCGACCGCGCCGTGCGCCGCCGTCCACAGGAAAGCTGTGTCCTCCTCGGCTGTCCATTCGAGTTGCCCCGCGTCGGTTGCTGCCTTCAATCGCCCGGTGAGCTCGATCAGCCGTTCGGAAGGAGATTCCATCATCTAGCCCCACCCTTCTGCCGCAAGGGCATCGAGACTTCCTTGATCGTTCGGGCGCACGGTCGAACCCATGTGCCCTATCCGACAAAGAGTCTTTCACCAGCCAACGCTGGTCAAACGTCCAAAAGGTGACTTCGGAGGGATCCTGTGGGCCGGGGTTCAGACCTCACCCCTCGCGGAATCGTGGAATGCCAGGGCGCAAAGACCACAGAGAACCGGGCGCCGCGATGCCGCAGCGGCGCCCGGTTCTCTCTCTAGCGCTCGAAGCCGCAGCGAGGCTGCGACTCCGGGCGCGTCACTGGCTTCGCTACTTGATCTCGACGCTGGCGCCGGCTTCCTCGAGCTGCGCCTTGATCGAATCGGCCTCCTCGCGGGCGATGCCCTCCTTGACGGCGTTGGGCGCGCCGTCGACGAGGTCCTTGGCCTCCTTGAGGCCAAGGCCCGTGATGGCGCGGACGACCTTGATCACCTGGATCTTCTTGTCGCCGGCACCCGTGAGGACGACCTCGAACTCGGACTGCTCCTCGGCGGCAGCGCCGTCGCCGGC
>DAITAN010000460.1:0-1926 GCA_036824235.1 Gaiellaceae bacterium
GAGCCCCCTTCTTTGATGCAGTGAAGGAACCTCCCGGTTCCCTCACACACCCTCCACACGCTCCCGGCCCGGAGACCGGGCCGTGACCGCCGCCTCCGAGCCTTTCGTGTTGACGCCCGAGCAGCGCGAGATCCGAGACGTCTGCCGGGAGTTCGCCGATCGCGAGATCCGGCCGATCGCGGCTGAGGTCGACGAAGCGGACGTCGAGACGCCCCTGGAGGTCTGGTACAAGGCCGCCTCGCTCGGCCTCACCTCGTTCATGCTCCCCGAGGAGGTCGGGGGCGGCGGCATGACCGACTGCCTGACCGGCTGCATCGTCCAGGAGGAGCTCTGCCGGGGCTGCGCCGGGATCGGCAATCTCATCACCTCCGGCGGGTTCTTCGCCGAGCCGATCGTCGAGCTCGGGAGCGAGGAGCAGCAGCGCCGCTGGCTCGAGCCGATCGCGGGAGACCGCCCGCCGCTGACCGCGCTCGCCACGACCGAGCCGGGATCCGGGTCGGATGCAGCCGCGATTACGACCACGGCCACCCGCGACGGCGAGGTATACCGGCTCCGCGGCCAGAAGACGTGGATCTCGAACGGCGGCCTCGCCGAGTACTACGTCGTCTTCGCCACGGTCGAGCCGGGCTCTCGCTCGCGCGGGATCACGGCCTTCGTCGTCGAGAAGGGCGACCCCGGGATCACGTTCGGGGAGCCGATGCGGAAGATGGGGCAGCGCGCGATCGTGAACACGGAGATGTTCCTAGAGGACGCCGAGTTGCCCGCGGACCGGCGGTTGGGCGACGAGGGCCAGGGCTTCTACGGGCTCATGCACACGTTCGACCGCTCCCGCATCACGCTGGGTGCCTCCGCCACGGGGATCGCGCGCGCGGCGCTCGAGTACTCCGTCGAGTACGCGAAGTCGCGCGAGCAGTTCGGCAAGCCGATCTCCGAACACCAGGCCGTCGCCTTCCGCCTTGCCGACATGGCCACGCGGGTCGATGCCTCACGCTTGCTCGTGCACCGGGCCGCACGCAGGATCGACGCCGGCGAGAGCGTGCCGAAGGAGGCTGCGATGGCCAAGCTCTTCGCCTCCGAGACGGCCATGTGGTGCACCTGGGCCGCGGTGCAAACGCTCGGCGGCTGGGGCTACTCCCGCGAATACCCCGTGGAGAAGTGGATGCGCGACGCCAAGCTCGAGGAGATCGAGGAAGGCACGTCCGACATCCAGCGCCTGATCATCTCCCGGAACTTGCTCAAGTGAAGCGCGACCTCTCGGCCCTCTTCGACCCTCGCTCGGTCGCCGTCGTCGGTGCCTCGAACGTCCCGGGCAAGTGGGGCTTCTGGCTCGCGCGCGGCGCGATCAAAGGCGAGGGGCGCCGCTCGGTCTTCCTCGTCAACCGCAAGGGCGGCGAGATCCTGGGGCAGAAGGCGTACGCATCGCTGGCGGACCTTCCCGAGGCGCCCGAGCTCGTCGTCATCACCGTCCCGGCGGCGGGCGTCGAGGAGGCGGTCGAGGACTCCCTCGGCGCGGGTGCGAAGGGCATCGTCCTCATCAGCGCCGGGCTCGGCGAGATGGGCGACGAGGGAGCCGCGCGCGAGCGCGCGATCGTCGAGCGGGTGCGCGCCGCCGGCGCCGTCCTCATCGGGCCGAACTGCCTCGGCATCCACGACTCCGGGGCGCAGCTCGAGCTCTGCTCCGAGGAGCTCGAGTCCGGGTCGCTCGGGCTCATCTCGCAGAGCGGCAATCTCGCGCTCGAGATCGGCATGGTCGGAGCCGAGTTCGGGCTCGGCTTCTCGCGCTTCGTCTCGCTCGGCAACCAGGCCGACGTGCAGGCCGCCGAGCTGATCGAGGCCTTCGCCGAGCACGAGCCGACGCAGCTGATCGCCGTGTACCTGGAGGACTTCCGCGACGGACGCGAGTTCGCCCGTGCGGGCAAGGCGGCC
>DAITAN010000461.1:0-1889 GCA_036824235.1 Gaiellaceae bacterium
TCGGCGACCCCGGGCCGGACTTCCTCTTCGAGTTCCCGATCTACGCCCGCGGCGCGATGACGTTGCACCAGCTGAGGCTGGCCGTCGGCGACCGCGACTTCTTCCGCATCCTCCGCGGATGGGCGATGAAGAACGAGGACGGGAACGTCACCACCGACCAGTTCATCGCGTACGCCGAGCGGGTCTCGGGCGAAGAGCTCAGCGACCTCTTCGAGACCTGGCTCTTCACGACGACGAAGCCGGAGGTTTCGTCCGCCACGACGAGCGCCGCCTCGCGCGCGTCAGTCGCCACGGTCGGAGGCACGCTCGCCCTGCGCTACGCCGCCGACGGCAAGTGGCGCCTAAGGAGCGGCCGGCGCTAGGCCGCGCCCAAGTCACTCTCGACCCGCGTCGAGGCGAGCCGCTCGGCCTCGGTCACCGGGTCCTGGGAGAACAGGCAGGCTCCTAGTGACTCGGCAAGCGCAGGTGTGGGCCCCGCCCCGGCCAGGGCGAGGGGCGCCGTTTCCGCGAGTGCGGCGAGCTCATCCTTGACCCGCGAGAGATGCCGAGCCGTGGTCGCGCTGACGACCACGATGCTCGGGGCAAGCGCCTCTGCCGTGTCGCGGAGTGTGCCGAGCGGCGTATCAGGCCCCAGATACGCAATGCGCCAGCCACGTGCCCGAAGCGCGAGCCCGAAGGCGATCAACGCCAGGTCGTGCTGCTCGGCCGGAGGGCAGGCCAGGATCGCCATCGGGCCGGCGCCCTGGCCCCAGCCGCGGGCCAGGCCGAGCAGGCGTCCTCGGATGACGTTGCTCGCGAAGTGCTCCTGGGCGACCGTCGCCGTGCCGGCCTCCCAGCGCTCGCCGAGCTCTTGCAAGTACGGGACGAGGAGGTCGCGGAGGAGCGCGTCGAGACTGAGGGTCGCGAGCGCGCGGTCGAACGACGCCTGCGCCGCGGGCTCGTCGAAGCGCTCGAGCGCGTCCGCGAGGGAGCTCGCGTCCGGAGCGGCGCTGCGCGGAGCAGGGCGCTGGTCGCCCGGGGCCTCGAGAGCCAGGCGCGCGGCCTCGGCCGCGGACAGACCTCGATCCTGGTAGGCGCGCATGCGCTGGATTCGCTCCTCGTCCGCCTCCGAGTAGAGCCGGAACCCGCCGGCTGACCGGCTGGGCTGCAAGAGGCCGTACCGCACTTCCCACGCCCGCAGGAGTTCGGGGCTGACGCCGACGCGCCGGCTCAGCTCACCGATTCGCAGACGGCCTTCGTTGACGGCGTTCATGTCACAGACCCGAAACGATGTTTACACACACCCTTGACAGGATACTCATATGTCTGTACAAAATCTAGACACAAGTTCTACAAGGAGGAGCGGACGTGAAAAAGCTCGACATCATCACCGGAGTGCTGCTGATTGTCGGCGGCTTGAACTGGGGGCTCGTCGCCCTGGCCGAGTTCGACCTCGTGGCCACGATCTTCGGCCTGGAGTTCGGGGAGACAAACGCCGCCACCCGCATCGTCTACGGCCTCGTCGGCCTTTCCGCGGTGTACCAGCTCATTCAGCTGGCCGCCGTCCGCCGCCGAAGCCGGGACGCTCAAGTCGCGGCCGCGTAGTTGCGGAGGAACATGGAACCGGCCGGCCGGTGCGCCGGCCGGTTCTGTCTGGTCCCGGTGAGCGAGAGCTCAGCCGTGAAGGCAGGAGCCGCTCTTCCGGGGTCGACGGCCTGCGCCACGACGAGAGAATCCGGAGCCTCGCCCTTGAGCGCGCGCCCGTCGACCCGGCGGAAGTACCGCACTCGTAGGCGACGGCGGGGAATGACGGCCCGCGCGACGGCCGCATTACACAAAAAGGGGTCGCGGGGGCGCTTCTCGATATCGATCATCAGAAGGTGGCAAGCCGCGTGCCCGTGTATCGAGGT
>DAITAN010000462.1:0-1888 GCA_036824235.1 Gaiellaceae bacterium
GCAGACGCTCGTGACCGCGACGAGCGTCGCCGCGCTCCCCGAGGCCGCCGCCGATCCGACGCTCGTCGTCCACGTCCGCCGTGAAGGCGGCGTCAGCGTCGCGGAGGCGGCGTGAGAGGGCTTCAGCCTCTCGGCGACGCGGTACGTCGTGAACTCGGCCGCCTGGGCCCTGCAGGCGCGATCGCCGATGTCGTGGAGGTCTGGCCCGAAGCGGTCGGACCCGCCATCGCTGCCAATGCCTGGCCCGCCCGCATCTCGCGCGACGGGACGCTGCACGTGGCGACGAAGTCGAGCACATGGGCGTTCGAGCTCACGCAGCTGAGCGCGTCGATCCAGGAGCGCCTCGGCGCCGCCCTTGAGTCCGCGCCGGCCTCGCTCCGCTTCGCTCCGGGCCGTCTTCCGGAGCTCGGCGCCGAGAGTGAGGAGGATCGGAAACGGACTGTGCCGAGCCCGTCGCCGGCCGCTGTCGCGGCAGGTGAAGAGATCGCCGCCGGCATCGCCGATCCGTCGCTTCGAGAGGCGGTCGCGAGGGCTGCAGCAGCTAGTCTTGAGACAGCGGAGGACGGGCCGTCCGACCGTCGGTTCTGGTAGACTGCATCTAGGACAAAAATCCCCCAGGAGCAGGGATTTTTTTATGGCCAAGACCACATACGACGCCAAAGACATCACTGTTCTCGAGGGGCTCGACCCCGTTCGCAAGCGACCCGGCATGTACATCGGCTCGACGGGCGCGCGCGGGCTCCATCACCTCGTCTACGAGGTGGTCGACAACTCGGTCGACGAGGCCCTCGCAGGGCGTAACGAGCGCATCGAGGTGACCCTCCGTCCGGACAACTCGGTCATCGTCCGCGACTGGGGCTCGGGCATCCCGGTGGCCGTGATGGCCGACCAGGGTCTTCCGGCCCTTACGGTGGTCCTCACGAAGCTCCACGCCGGCGGCAAGTTCGGCGGCGACGGCTACAAGGTCTCCGGCGGCCTGCACGGCGTCGGCGTTTCGGTCGTGAATGCGCTCTCCGAGTGGCTGGTCGCCGAGGTCCGGCGCGACGGCAAGGTCTACCGGCAGGAGTTCGCCCGCGGCGTTCCCACCGGCGACCTCTCCGAGGTCGGCAAGGCCGAGAGCGGCGACACCGGGACGACGATCAGCTTCCTGCCCGATGCAGACGTTTTCGAGGAGCTCGACCTTTCGGTAGAGACGCTCGTGCAGCGTCTTCGCGAAACGGCCTTTCTCACCCGCGGTCTTCGCATCGTGCTCGTGGACGAGCGCGAGGGCGAGGAAACCCACGAGTTCCACTACGAGGGCGGAATCCGCGATTTCGTCGCCTTCGTGAACGACGCGAAGGATTCGGTGCACAAGCACGTCGTGTACTTCGAAGGCGAGAGCGACCAGGGCGCTGTCGAGGTCGCCATGCAGTGGAACACCTCGTACGTGGAGTCGGTCTTCTCGTTTGCGAACAACATCAACACGCACGAGGGCGGTACGCACCTGTCCGGCTTCAAGGCGGCGCTCACAGGCACGCTGAACCGTTACGCGCGCGACAAGGGCTTCCTGAAGGAGAAGGAAGAGAACCTCGAGGGCGAGGATGTGCGCGAGGGCCTGGCGGGGGTCATCTCCGTCAAGCTGCGCGAGCCTCAGTTCGAGGGGCAGACGAAGACCAAGCTCGGCAATCCCGGCGTCAAGGGTCTCGTCGAGCAGTCGGTCAACCAGCGGCTGGCCGAGTTTCTCGAGGAGAACCCGACCGACGCGAAGCAGATCATCCAGAAGGCGATCTCGGCCGCCCGCGCCCGTCTGGCTGCACGCAAGGCGCGGGATCTGACCCGCCACAAGGGCGCGCTCGACGCCGGCTCCCTGCCCGGCAAACTAGCCAACTGTCAGACGCGCGACCCTGCG
>DAITAN010000080.1:0-9015 GCA_036824235.1 Gaiellaceae bacterium
GAGATTCGTACCTCGGGCCTTCCCCCGTCGACGCCGAGCCGGACACGACGGCCCCCAAGCCGCGACCCCTGGGCCGCCTCGCCGCCAAGCTGCACCGCCGGCGCGAGCGGGCTGCCTCCTGGGCCCGCGCCCAGAGCGGCCGCTTCCCCGGCTAGCGGATCGCGGCCTCACCGAGGAGCGCCTTCACCTCGGCGTAGAAATCCGGCTCGGGCCGCACCCTGTACTCGGCGCCGAACGCGTAGGTCTGCTGGCCGACCGAGGTCTCCAGTTCGACGACGACCTCGGACTCCCCGGGAAAGCTGCGGACGACCTCCGCCAGCTCCCTGATCGTCCCGGCTGGAGCCTTGCGCGCGTCGAGCCGTAGACGCACCTCGCCCTTGTCGGAGGAGGCCTCGAACGGCGCGATCTCGAGCGCGATCAGCTTCGTCTCGCCCTCCTTGTGGTCGACGCGGCCCTTGATCACGAGGACGCGGTCGGCCTCGAGCAGCTCGCGTGCGGCCGCGTAGACGGAGTTGAAGACGACCGTCTCGAGGGAGCCGGAGAGGTCGTCCAGGCGGAGGAAGACCATCGGGTCGCCCTTCTTCGTCGTCAGCTGCTTGATCGCGCTGACGATGCCGCCCACGGTGACCACCTCGCCGTCGCGGCGGCGCTCGACCTCGGACATGCGGCAGTCGGTCTTGCGCCGGAGCTGGTCACGCACCGAGTCGAGTGGGTGCTCGGAGACGTAGAGGCCGAGGCTCTCCTTCTCGAGTGCAAGCAGCTCGCGCTTCTCGAACTCCTCGGTCGGGATCTGCCTGTGGTGCTGGCGGCGGTCCTGCTGCACCTCCTCGCCCAGGTCGAAGATGGAGCTCTGGCCCGCGAGCCGGTCTGCGATGAGGCGGCCGCCGGAGACGAGCGCGTCCTCGAGCACGAAGAGCATCCCTCGGCGCGTGGAGCCGGTCGAGTCGAGCGCGCCCCCTTTGACGAGGCTCTCGAGCGCGCGCTTGTTCACCTGCCCGGGGTCGACGCGCTCGCAGAAGTCCCAGATCGAGGCGAACGGTCCGCCCTCCTCGCGCGCGGCGAGGATCGAGCGGACCGCGCTCTCCCCAACGTTCTTTACGGCGTTGAGGCCGAAGCGGATCCTGCCCTCGACGACGCGGAAGTCCTCGACCGAGACGTTCACGTCGGGCGGCTCGACCTCGATCCCCATCTCGTCACAGGCAGCGACGTAGAAGGGCACGCGGTCCTTCGTGCTCATCACCGAGGAGATCAGCGCGGCCATGTACTCCGCGGGCCAGTGCGCCCTGAGGTAGGCGGTGCGGTAGGCGATCAGCCCGTAGCAGGCGGCGTGCGACTTGTTGAAGGAGTAGTCCTGCGCCTGCTCCATGTCCTTCCAGAGCTGGGTGGCGACCCCGGGCGTGACCCCGTTGGCCGCGCAGCCCTCCAGGAACTTGTCCTTGAGGGACGCCATCAGCTTGTGGATCTTCTTGCCGATCGCCTTGCGCAGGTCGTCGGCCTCGGCGGGCGAGAAGCCGCCGAGCTGCTTGGCGATCTCCATGTACTGCTCCTGGTAGATGCAGATGCCGTACGTCGGCTCGGTGATGGGCTTCAGGCGGTCGTCGAGGAACGTCACCTGCTCGCCGCCGTGCTTGCGCTTTCCGTAGATGGGGATGTAGCCCATCGGCCCCGGCCGGTAGAGCGCGACGAGGGCGATCAGGTCCTCGAACTCGGTCGGCTTCACGAGCCGGAGCGCGTCGCGCATGCCCGAGGACTCGAACTGGAAAACCCCGGTCGACTCGCCGCGCGCGAGCATCTCGTACGTCTTCGGGTCGTCGAGCGGGATCTTGGTGATGTCGACGCCGCCGACGAGCTCGACCGCCTTGTCGATCACGTCGAGGTTCCGCAGGCCGAGGAAGTCCATCTTCAGGAGCCCGAGCGCCTCCACGTCCTCCATGGCGAACTGGGTGACGACCTCCTGGTCGGCGCCCTTCTGCTGGAGCGGCAGATACTCGGTCAGCGGCCGGTCGCCGATCACGACGCCGGCGGCGTGGATCGAGTCCTGGCGGACGAGCCCCTCGAGCGGTTTCGCCAGGTCGACGATCTGCCGGACGACCTCGTCGGCGTCGTAGGCCTGCTTGAGCTCGGCGTTCGGCTTCAGGCAGTCGTCGAGGTAGACCTTCGGGCCCTCGGGGATGAGCTTCGCGACCTTGTCGACGGTGCCGTACGGGATGTCGAGCACGCGGCCCGCGTCGCGCACGGCCGCGCGCGCCATCATCGTCCCGAAGGTGATGATCTGGGCCACCTGGTCGCGGCCGTACTTGTCGGAGACGTAGTTGATGACCCGGTCGCGCCCGTAGACCGAGAAGTCGATGTCGATGTCCGGCATCGACTTGCGGCCCGGGTTGAGGAAGCGCTCGAAGAGCAGGTCGTACTTGATCGGATCGATGTCCGTGATCTCAAGGGAGTAGGCAACGATCGACCCGGCCGCGGAGCCGCGCCCCGGGCCGACGCCGATCCCGTTCGTCTTCGCGAAGCGGATGAAGTCCCAGACGATCAGGAAGTAGTCCGCGAAGCCCATCTCGCGGATCGTCTTCAGCTCGAACCTGAGGCGCTCCTGGAGCTCCGGCGTCACCGTTCCGTAGCGCTTTTGCAGGCCTTTTTCGCATAGCTCGACGAGATAGTCGAAGGCGTCGCGCCCGTCGGGTGTTGGGAAGTGCGGCAGGTGGATGACGCCGAGCTCGATCGCGACGGCGCACCGCTCGGCGATCTCGAGCGTCCGCCGGGCCGCCTCCGGATAGTCCGCGAAGTCCTGAACCATCTCGGCCGGGGTCTTGAAGTAGAACTGGTCGGTGTCGAACTTCCAGTGGTTCGGGTTCGCGAGCGTGTCCCCGGACTGGATGCAGAGCAGCGCCTCGTGGGCGCGCGCGTCCTCGTGACGGAGGTAGTGCACGTCGCCGGTGGCGACGAGCGGCAGCCCGGACGATTTCGAGATCTCCGCGAGCGAGGCGTTGATCCCCTTCTGCACCTCGAGGCCGGCGTCCTGGATCTCGAGGTAGACGGAGTCCTTCCCGAAGATGTCGGCGAGCCGCGTGACCTCCGCCTCGGCCTCGGGCCGGTTCCCGCTCTCGAGCGCCTTGCACACACGGCCCGAGAGACACCCTGAAAGCGCGATCAGGCCCTTCGAGTGCGAGCCGAGCAGATCCCAGTCGACGCGCGGCTTGTAGTAGTAGCCCTCGAGGAAGCCCGCCGAGGCGAGCTTGATCAGGTTCGCGTAGCCCTCGTTCGTCTCCGCGAGGAGCGTGAGGTGCGCGTAGCCCTTCTTCTGCACCAGCCGGTCCTCGGCGACGTAGACCTCGCACCCGAGCAGCGGCTTGACGCCGTGCTTGCCGGCCTCGCGGTAGAGCTCGACTGCACCGGCGAGGCTCCCGTGGTCGGTGAGAGCGACGGCCGACATCTCCAGCTCGGCGGCCCGCGCCGCCAGCTCCGGAATCCGACAGGCTCCGTCCAGGATCGAGTACTCGGAGTGGACGTGGAGGTGAACGAATTCGGCCATGCGCGCCGGGCCAGACTACCGAGCCGGTCCGACGGTTCTGCCCTCGGCGATCCGGAGCAGGCGGAGGGCGATCAGGGCGAGCCAGACGAACCAGGCGACGCTCCCGGCCCGCGTCGCGGCGCCGTCCCCGATGATGCTGAAGACGACGCTCGCGGCGATGATGGCCGGGACGGCGAGGAGCGTCGGAAGCCAGACGCTGCGCCACTCGGGGAGGCCTCGGAAGGCGAAGGCGAGGAGCAGTGGGGCGAGAAAGAACAGGGCCGCCGAGATCCCCGATTCGATCCCGTGACCGTCGGCTTGCCAGGACGTGTTCTCGCAGCCGGCGTCCATGCCACGGCAGTCGAGCCGGAGGAACCCTTCGAGGAACCTCCCGACTCCCAGGCCGATCAGCGCGAGGACGCCGAGGCGTGCGAGCCAGCCGGATCCGAGCGCGCGCCACAGGCCCAGCGCGAAGGCGAGGATGAGGAGGCCGTTCAGGTTCGCCGCGACCTGGTTGTAGAGCCAGGCGCTGGCGGCCGTCTGCGCGCCGATGTCGCTGACATCGTCGTTCGCCGGGCTGAACGCGTCCGGCTGGGCCAGGTCGCCGAGCACTAGGCCGACGACGAAGGTGACCCCCGCGAGGAGCCCGCAGATCCCGGCGGCGCGGAGCGGCACCCGCCGAGTTTCTCAGACGCGAGGACGGCTGACCACGGCCACGAGGACCGCGGCAGTGACAGCGACGAAGAGGGCGTACGGCCGCACCCAGGCCGGCTCGCCCCAGACCCAGACTGCGACCAGCGCCGGAGGGGCGAACCAGAGCGTCAGCGGCGAGCGGTAGAGCCGCCGGCCAAGAGCGGGCTCCATCAGTTGAAGGTACGACGCGGGTCGGCTAGACCGGCTGCCGGCTGATGCGATAGATCACGCCGGTCTCCCAGTCGGCGACGAGGAGGGCCCCCCACGGGTCGACAGCGAGGGCGAGCGGGTGCGGGAAGCCCTCCGCGAAGTCCGTTACGCGGCCGGTCTCGACGTTGACGCGCACGACCCGGCGCCCGTGATCCTCCTCGAGGTACTCGCCCCACTCGGCAACGAAGAGGTGGCCGCGCCAGAAGACGATCCCGTCGGCCGAGGAGTGCGGCTCCAGGTACGCGACCGGCGGCGTGACGCCCTCGCAGTCCCCGTCGAGACGCTTCGTGAGCCAGTCCGGCCAGCAGTCAGGCCAGCCGTAGTCGGCGCCCCGCTCGAGCGCGACGACCATCTCGGCGGGGTTCGAGTCACCCAGGTCGTCACGGCCGTTGACGGACACGTACAACGTGCCCCGGCGCCAGGCGAGCCCGTACGGGTTGCGCAGGCCCGTGGCCTCGACGCGGAGGTCGGTGCCGTCGGGCTTCACCGACAGGATTGCCGCACTGCGCGGATCCTTCTCGACACAGGCGTTGCACGTGGAGCCGCTGCCGAGGTAGAGACGCCCATCGGGGCCGGGGACGACGTTGTCCTGCTGGTGCAGCTTGTACGGGAGACCTTTCACGATCGCGCGCTTGCCGCCCTCATCGAGCCGCCAGAGCGTTCCCGAATCGGAGACGTACAGGCTGCCCTCGTACCAGGTCAGCCCGAGCGGCACCTTGAAGCCGGTCGCGTACGAGCGCGGGCGCGTGTCGTTGGGACGCACGACGACGAGCGGTCCGCCGTCCTGGGTCGCATAGAGGCGTCCGTCCGGGCCCCACGCAAGTGCCGTGGGCTTCGTGAGCCCGCGCGCGTAGATCTCCGCACGGAAGCCCGGCCGGACGTGGATGCCCTCGGCCGGAGGGAACTCGGGCTCCGGCGGCTCGGGCTCGGTGGTCGTCGTCGGCGGCTCCGTCGTCGGCGGCGGCGGCGCGGCCTCGCTCGTCGCCGGTTCCCCGTCTCCGGACGATCCGCTACAGCCGGTGAACGTCAGGACCGTGAGCAGAGCGAGGAGAGCGAGCGAGCGCATTCGCCTCATTCTGCTCGCGGTGGACGCCGACCCCGACGACCACCAGCGCGACCCCGGCGATCTCGGGGAGAGACGGGATCTGCGCCAGCACGACGATCCCGATCACGGTCGCGGTCGCCGGGAGCAGCGAGACGAGCAGCGCGTAGGTCGCCCGGCGCATCCGCGCCATGGCGAGCTGGTCGCAGACGTACGGGATCACGGAGGAGGTGATTCCCACGCCGATCCCCGCGGCGAGGGCGAGAGGGTCGACGAGCGCGGGCACGGCGTCCCAGCCGCCGAGCGGCGTCGCCACGACACAGGCGATCAGCATCGCCGCCGCAAGCCCGTCGATGCCGCTCATCCCCGGGTGCTGGGCGACCCGGTGCGCGAGGACGATGTAGAGGGCGAAGAGCGCGGCGTTGGCGAACGCGAACGCCATCCCGACCGGCTCGGAGGTCAGCTGGACGTCGGTGAGCAGGTAGACGCCGCCGACGGCGAGCACGAGCGCGGCGCCGTTGCGGAGCGTCCGCGCGCCGATGGCCGCGAGCACGATCACGGGCAGAAACTCGATAGCCGCCACGGTCCCGAGCGGCAGCCGGTCGATCGAGATGTAGAAGCAGACGTTCATGAAGGCGAGCACGGCGCCCATCGCGAGCACGAGGCGCCGCCCGGAGAGATCGAGTGCCGCGAGCGTTCGCCAGGGGCGGCGCCAGAGGGCAAAGATGAGCGCCGCGCTCGCGATCCGCAGCCACGCGACGCCGAGCGGCTCGACGAGCGCGAACAGGAGCACGGCGAAGGCCGGGCCGAGGTAGTGGAAGACTGCGCTGCCCACGAAATACGTCGCCGGCGGGACGCTGTCGACGCGGCGTGTGAACCGTCCGGGATGCGCCATCTCCATGGAGAAATTGTCGCCGAGGAGCTACGATTCCGGAATGGCCGACCGAAGGTGTTCGCGGCCACCTGCCTGCAAATGGAAGGACTTGTGAGCCCATGGCTTACGAAAACCAACTCCTGGACGAAACCAACCGTCGGATCATCGAAGAGCTCCAGACCGAGGCGCGCCTGACGATGGCGGAGCTCGGGCGTCGCGTCAGCCTGTCCGCCCCGGCCGTGGCCGACCGCGTGCAGCGCCTCGAGCGCGCCGGCGTGATCACCGGCTACCAGGCGACCGTCGATCCGAAGGCGATCGGCTATCCGCTCGCGGCGGTCGTCCGGGTCCGCCCCGCCTCGCGCCAGCTGCACAAGATCCCCGAGGTCGCGCGCGACGTCCCCGAGGTCGTCGAGTGCTACCGCATCACCGGCGAGGACTGCTTCTTCGTGAAGCTCCACCTGCGCGCGATGGAGGATCTGGAGGACATCCTCGACCGCTTCGTCCAGTACGGCCAGACGACGACGTCGATCGTGCACTCGGCACCGGTGGCGCCGCGACCACTTCCTGTCAGTGACGGCGCTATTCTCACGCGCGAAAAGGAGGTGGCGCGATAGCCACAAAGGAGGAGAAGCTCGAGCTCGAGGGCGAGGTCGCCGAGGCCTTTCCCAACGGGATGTTCAAGGTCACGCTCGACTCGGGCCAGGAGGTGCTCGGCTACACCGCCGGCAAGATGCGCCGTCACCGCATCAAGATCTTCCCCGGCGACCGGGTGAAGGTCGAGCTGTCCCCGTACGACCTCACGCGCGGTCGAATCGTCTACCGGTACCGCTAGAGCGCTCGCGCGAGCCGTTCGAGGCCCGCGTCCAGGCGCTCGTCGGGCGTCGCCAGGGAGATGCGCGCCCAGCCCTGACCCTGTGCGCCGAAGCCTTCGCCCGGTGCGACGGCGATCCGCTGCTCGGCGAGGATCCGCTCCGGCGTGAGCCCCTCCGGGAGCGGCCACCAGACGTAGAACGTCGAGTCCGACCGTGTGTCGGGGATGACGCGCCGCACGCGCTCGCGCCGCGCCTCGTAGAGCGCGCGGCGCTCCTCGACGCTCTCCTGCGGCCCGGTCAGCGCCGCCACGCCGGCCTCCTGGATCGGCACGAAGACGCCCGCGCGCACGTGGTCCGCGAGCAGGTTCAGGCGTCCGACGATCTCGGCGTTGCCGACGACGAAGCCGAGCCGCCAGCCGGCCATCCCGTACGTCTTGGACATGGAGAACATCTCCACGCCGACCTCCTTCGCGCCGGGCTCGGTGAGGAAGCTCCGCGGACGGAGATCGTCGAACATAAGGTCGCCGTAGGCGAAGTCGTGGACGATCGCGGCGCCTGTCCGGTTGGCGTAGTCGACGGCGGCGGCGAAGACGCCTGGCGGCGCGGAAGCCGCGCATGGGTTGGATGGATAGTTGAGGTAGAGGGCGCCGACGCCGTCGGTCGGTGCTCCGTCGAGGTCGGGCGCGAAGGCGGCGTCGGGGTCGAGGGGGACGCGGACTTCCTTCGCGGCGGCGAGCGTCACGCCCGACGTGTAGTCGGGGTAGCCGGGGTCGGGCAGCAGGATCGCCTCGCCGCGCTCGGCGAGGCAGAGCGCGAGCTCGACGATCGCCGTCTTCGTGCCGGGGACGACGGTGACCTCGCGCTCGGGATCGAGCTCGACGCCGTAAAAGTCGCGGTATCGAGCGGCGATGGCCTCCTTGAGGGCCGGGAGGCCGCGGAAGGGCGGGTAGCCGTGGGCCCTCGGATCGCGGGCGGCCCGGGCGAGCGCCTCGACCACGTGCTCGGGCGGCCCGGTGTCC
Organism: Gaiellaceae bacterium; assembly: GCA_036824235.1. GTDB lineage: Bacteria > Actinomycetota > Thermoleophilia > Gaiellales > Gaiellaceae > JAIBJN01. The sequence continues at coordinate 8,162 of DAITAN010000080.1, forward strand.
GGGTTGCCGCGCCCGAGGTCGATGACCTCCTCCCCGTCCTCGGCGGTCGCAGCGGCGACGCGCGCGAGGAGCCCGGTGAAGTACTGCTCGGGGAGCCGCTCGATCCGGTCAGGCCTGGGGCGCACGCCGACGATGCTAGTGCGTCCGGTCCGGGGGGTTGACCTTTACGGCGCTAGTGCCGATGAGGGCAGCAACGGCCCCGGCCAAGCCATGCTCGAAATCTCCAGCGAAGACAACCATCGCGCACTCACCGACGCGCTCGCCACGAGCGACGTCCTCGCTCGCGTGGCCGGCACGGTCGCCATCCACCTCTACGAGATGGAGATGCAGCCGGACGAGTCCTACGTCTGCAACACCTTCATCGGCGCCGGCCTCGAGAGCCTGCTCGGCCCCCTCCCCACCGACCGCACGCCCGAGGAGGCCTGGGAGGACGCGGTCCATCCTGAGGACCGCGCCGCCTACGACGCGACCTACGAAGCGATCGAACGCGGCGAGGCCTGCGAGGTCGAATACCGCCTGAACGGTTACGACGGACGCACCCGCTGGGTCTGGGACCGCATGCACCCACGGCGCACCGACGACGGTCGCCTTCTCGTCGACGGGATCGTCGTCGAGATCACAGAGCGCAAACACGCGACCGAGGCCCTCGCCGCCGCGCAGCGCCAACTGCAACACATCGCATATCACGATCCCCTGACCGGGCTTCCAAACCGGGTTGCCTTCCAGGAGCGGCTGCAGGCGGCACTCGACGCATCGCCGGCGCTCGCTGTCCTCTTCGTCGACCTCGACGACTTCAAGCTCATCAACGACAGCTTCGGCCACCAGGCCGGCGACGAGCTCCTGGCGGCGGTCGC
>DAITAN010000463.1:0-1885 GCA_036824235.1 Gaiellaceae bacterium
CGTGCCGTCCGGCGCTCTCGAACTCGAATGCGATCAACTCCCCGTTAGGCGCCCAGACGGGATCCGCCTCGGTCACATCCGTGTTCGTCAGACGGCGGAGGCTCGTGCCGTCGACGTCGAGGCGCCAGAGATCGTCGTGTCGCCGGGTGCGGCGGCGCACGAACGTGAGGCGGCTGCCGTTGGGCGAGATGACCGGCCCGAAATCATTGACGGAGCCGCTGGTGAGCCGATCCTTGTCAGTCCCGTCGCCCTCCATGACCCAGACATGGGAGGTGGACGGGCCGAGGCTCGTGTACGCGACGTTCGACGCCGCGGCAACTCCGCCCGCAGCAAGGCCTGCCGCCAATGCGGCCGCCGCGAGCAGCCGGTGCGAGGGCCCCATGCCGCTGTCCTCCAAGCGGATCATGACACCCCGCGTGGGCGGTGGACAAGGCCTCGCTGGTGCCGCAGTGCGCCACCGGGACCTGAAACGATGGCGCCGTGCTCCCGAGGCTGATCTTCGCCTGGCTCTCGAACGTCGTCGCGCTCTTTGTCGCCACGTGGATCATCTCGTCGGCCGACTATGGCGACGACTTCTGGGTGCTCCTGGTCGCGGCGCTCGTGTTCACGGTCGTGAACGTCTTCGTCCGCCCGCTCGTGATCCTGCTCGCGCTTCCGGCGGTGATCCTGACCCTCGGGTTCGCGCTGATCCTGATCAACACGCTCATGCTCTATCTGACCGACTGGATCGTTCCCAGCTTCGAGACCGGGAGCTTCTGGGCGACCCTTGGCGCGGCGATCATCGTGTCGATCGTCAACCTGATCCTGAACCTCGTCCTCAAGCCGGACGAGCGCCTGCGCGACTTCTAGTACTCGCTCTCTGATCCTCAAGCGCGGGGTCACCGCGGCCGATCTTCTAGCCGATGGCCCAAACCACCCGCCTCCAGGCGCTCCTAGACCTGTCCAGGAGCCTCTCTTCGAGCCTCGAGCTCCGTGACGTCCTGCGCGAGTTCGCGACCCGTGCGGCCGAGCTCACGGGCGCCACGGCGGCCGAGCTCTCGCACTACGACCCTGTGAAGGGCGCGCTGGTCATGCTCGTTGAGTACCGCCACGGCGTCGACGAGATCACGACGAGCGGCGGTCAGGTCTACCACCTGATCGACTACCCCGCGACGCGCCACGTCCTCGAGACCCAGGAGCCCGTGCAGATCCGCGTCTCGAATCCCGCGGACGACCCCGCCGAGCGCGCGCTGCTCGAGCACCAGGGCCAGAAGTCCCTCCTCATGCTGCCGCTCGTGGCCCGCGGGGAGACGCTGGGCCTGATGGAGATCGTGGACTTCAACGACCGGGTCTGGGACGACGCCGACGTGGAGTTCTGCCGGGCGCTCTGCGACATCGTCGCGATCGCCGTCCGCAACGCCGTCCTCTTCGCCGAGCTCCAGGAGACCGCGGCGCGGGACAAGCTGACCGGGCTCTACAACCGGCGGCTCTTCGAAGAGCAGTTCGAGACTGCGGTCGCGCGCAGCCTGCGCGCCAAGGAAGACCTCACGCTCCTCGTCGTCGACCTCGACGGACTGAAGCGGATCAACGACGTCAGCGGCCACGTGGCCGGCGACAACGCCCTCCGCACGCTCTCCGAGGCTCTGCGGGCGACGATCCGCTCGACCGACATCGCCTGCCGGATCGGCGGCGACGAGTTCGCCGTCGTCCTCCCCGGCTCGACGGCCGAGGACGCCGTCGGCGTCGCCGAACGGGCCCAGGAGATGCTCGCGGAGATCGGGCGGGGCCAGTACAGCTTCTCGGGCGGCATCGCCCGCGTGACGCCTGCGCAGTCCTCCGCGGAGGACGTCTTCCGCGCGGCCGACCTCGCCGCCTACCGGGCCAAGGCGGCCGGCGGAGCCAAGAC
>DAITAN010000464.1:0-1883 GCA_036824235.1 Gaiellaceae bacterium
CGTCCTCGCACGGCTGGACCAGGAGCGCGGCGTCTGGGCGAGCCCGTCCGAGGCCTCGATCCAGGGCACCTTGGGCCCGACGGTCGAGCTGGCCGACAGCGTCCACGGGACGCTGAGCTCGGCCGGCGTCAACACGATCCGCCACATCCCCGCACGCGGGTTCCGCCTGTGGTCGGCGCGAACGCGGGAGGAGATCGACCCGGAGTGGAAGTACGTGCCGGTGCGACGGTTGGCTCTTTTCATCGAGGAGAGCGTCGAGCAGGGGCTCCAGTGGGTGGTCTTCGAGCCCAACGACCAGCGGCTCTGGGCCCAGGCGCGCGCAGCCGTGCAGGCGTTTCTTCAGACGGTCTGGCGTTCCGGCGGCCTCAAGGGCACGAAGCCTGAGCAGGCGTTCTTCGTCCGCTGCGACCGCACGACCATGACGCAGGACGACATCGACGACGGGCGCCTCATCGTCGAGGTGGGCGTCGCTCCGCTCAAGCCCGCCGAGTTCGTCGTCTTCCGCATCGGCCTCCGGACGCGCCGGAAGAAATGTGAGGGGCGCCCGTAGCGGGCGCCCCTCGTCTGAGACGAGCTACTTCGTGAACTGCACGTAGGCGCTGTGCGCAGTGCCGTCGGTCAGCGTGACGACGACCTCGCGGCAGGTGCCCCTCCACGCCCTGTCCGTCTTCCACGGATACGTGTACCGGTCGAGGTACGCCGTGTAGTGGAAGGACGTCCAGCCGGGCGTCTGCGTGGCCTCGAACGGGCTGAGCGGGGCCTTGGTCGCGCAGTCGATCTGGCGCGACGCCGGTGACCCGGCGGCCAGCACGTTCAGGCCTCGGTCGCCGCCGAGCCGGAAGTGCATGTCGATCACGTTGCCGGCCCGTCCGTCGTTCAGGAACGGTGCGTCCTCCAGGGTCGCGAGGAAGCCGCTCCAGTCGAGGAACGCGGCGCGGAGCGCCGGCTCGCCGCCCACGATCGGCAGCGTCGCGCTCGAGTCGTCGAGGTCGACCGTGAGCTGCGCGCCCGGCGCGGGCCGGATCGTGTAGTCGCGGTCGCTCGAGATGATCATGATCCCCAGCCGCCGGCCGGCCGCGATGACCGAGTCCTTCGGCTGCATGTCGAAGTTGAACTCGTACTTCACGCCGGGCGCGATCGCCTCGGTGAGCGCCGGCGAGTTGCGGTTCTCGGGGTCGATCCAGCCGCGGCTGATGACCGTGCCGTTCCCGGTCCCGCCCGGATAGCTGATCAGGTGGGCGGTCAGGTTCGCCTTGGTGCGGTCGATCGCGACCTTCAGCGAGATCGTCGGGGTACCGCTGATGCGAATCGGCGTCAGGAGCGGCGCGGTCTTGAACACGATTCGGTTCGGCGACGTGGGGGCGTTCATGAGCGTCGCCGGCGTGATCGTCGCGTTGTCGATGATCGTCTCGTCCGCATCGGCGACCTTCTGGAAGGTCAGCGTCCCGATCCCCGGGGCCCCGCCCTTGAAGCCGAGCGTCGCATCGCCGGCGGCCGGGTCGGGCCATTCCGGATACGGCGTCGGGCTCTGGGAGCTCTGGCCCTCGCGGACGACCCAGGCCTTCGGGTCGTTCTCGACGTTGTTCTGGTGGTCCCACAGGTAGCGGCTGAACCAGCGGTTCGTCCGAATGAGCGGCGGTGAGCCGCCGTGGCCGCCCTGGTGCCAGTAGAGCTGGTGCGGGATGCTCCGCTCACGCAGCGCCGCGTAGAACGTGGCCGCGTGCTTCGTCATCACGTTCCAGTCGTTGTTGCCGTGGGCGACGAGCGCGGCGGCCTTGAGGTTGTCGATGTCGTTCATGTAGTTGCGCGCGTCCCAGAAGGGCGTGTAGTCGCCCGTCACACGGTCCTGCGTGGCCGCGATGTTCGCGATCACCGGGCGGCAG
>DAITAN010000465.1:0-1866 GCA_036824235.1 Gaiellaceae bacterium
ACGACGATCCGCCCGGCGGCGGCGGCGGCGGCGGCGGCCGGCGCTAGCCCTCGACGCCCGCGAAAGCTTCGGCCAGCCAGGTAGGCATCCGCGTCGGGCGCAGCGTGTCCGCGTTGACGCAGGCGTGGCCGGTCCAGCCGTCCGCGACGACTCCCGGCGGGTCGCTGGTGCGCTCGACGACGTATTCGAACCGGAAGCGGGCGCCGCGCACGTCGGCGGCGCGGACGTGGATGCGCAGCTCGTCGTCGAAGCGCACTCCGCCCCGGTAGCGCACCGAGGCCTCGGTCGTCGTAGCGTCGACGCCCTGCTCCACGAGGCCCTTGTAGCCGCCGGGGAACTGGCCGAGGTAGGCCACACGGGCGATCTCGAACCAGACGAGGTAGACGGCGTTATGCACGACGCCCTGCGCGTCGGTCTCGTTGAAGCGCACCGTCAGGTCGGTGGCAAAGCGGTAGCCGTCCATCGAGCCGGAACTTTCGCAGCACCGCGCGTGTCCAAGCAACCGAGATGAAGGAGGACACGATGCGGAAGGTCATGCTCGTACTGCTGGTCGGCCTGCTGGCGCTCACCGCAGCGGCCTGCTCGTCCGGAAGCGACGGCGACGAGGCTGCGGATGCCGGCAGTGGGGCCGTCGCTGTGGAAGAGACGGCAGCCGACGCCGCCGAAGCCGAATCTGGCGGTGGCCAGGACGCCGTCGCCGTGGCCCAGGGGAGCTCCGTTCCCTCGGTCGGGCCGCGCGTCATCCAGACGGCCTCGCTGACGCTCTCGGTTCCGAGGAACGACTTCGAGAAGGTGGTCGACCGGGCGCGCTTGCTCGCGACCTCGAGCGGCGGCTTCGTCGTCGAGTCCAGCGCCTCGCAGAGCGGCGACGAGCGGAGACTCGTTCGCGGGAGCCTTGTCCTCCGCATCCCCGAGCGGAGCTACTCACGTGTGATGGAGCAGCTCTCGGGGCTCGGCCGGGTCGAAGGGCGCGAGGAAGCTGGACAGGACGTCTCGCAGGAATTCGTCGACCTCGAGGCGCGCGAGCGCCATCTCGAGGCCGTCGAAGGCCAGCTCCTGAACCTGCTCGACCAGACGAACACCGTCGCCGAGGCGCTCACGGTGCAGTCGCAGCTGAACCAGGTGCAGCTCGACCTGGAGCAGGCGCGCGGCCGCCTCCAGTACCTCGAGGACCAGGTTGCCTTCGCGACGATCTCGCTCGACGTGAGCGAGCGTCAGGTGGCCGCAGCCGCAGACGACGGCGGGCCGTGGAGCATCGTGGACGCTTGGGGGACCGCCGCCCACGGGTTCGTGACCGTCGTCGGCTGGATCCTCGTCGCCGCGGTCACGATCGCGCCGGTGGTCATCCTGCTCTTCCTCGGCTTCCTCGGCGGGCGTCTCGTGCTCCGTCGCGGCATCCCCGGCATCAAGAGGACTCCGAGCGCTTAGCCTTTCGGCCTCCCAGGGTATGGTCTGTGGCAGCGAACGACCTGGGAGGCCCGAATGGCCACGAAGAAGAAGAAGGAGACGGAGGCCAGCACTCTCGGCCGTCTCTCCAAGCGCGGTGAGGAAGCGGTCGCCAAGCTCGTGGAGGAGCTCGTCAAGAACGAGCGCGTCGCCGAGGCTCTCGCCAAGGCCATGTCCGCCAAGGGCCGACTGGACGACGCCTCGCGAAAGGCGCTCGGCCAGGTCGGGCTTTCAGCTGCCGACGAGCTCAAGGACATGCGCAAGCACATGGAGCGGCTGGAGAAGCGCCTTGCCAAGCTCGAGGGCGGCGCAAAGGCCAAGCCCGGCACGAAGACGGCGGCCAGCAAGGCGACAACGCGGTCGCGGTCGAAGAAGACGCCGGCCGACACGCCCTCCCCTGCCGACACGCCCTCCCCTGCC
>DAITAN010000466.1:0-1866 GCA_036824235.1 Gaiellaceae bacterium
CCCGGCGTCGCCACGGGGCTCGCGGTCACGCCGGTGGGCGGCGACGTGCTCTTCGTCGAGGCGACCGCCATGCCCGGCTCCGGCCGGCTCACCATCACGGGCCAGATCGGCGACGTGATGCGGGAATCGGCGCAGGCCGCGCTCTCCTGGGTTCGGGTCCACGGGACGCAGCTCGGCCTCGCCTCGGACTGGTTCGAGGAACGCGACGTCCACATCCACGTGCCCGCGGGCGCCGTCCCGAAGGACGGCCCTTCCGCCGGCGTCGCCATGGCGACCGCCCTGTCCTCGCTGGCCCTGAACGTCCCCGTGTCCGAGGACGTCGCCATGACCGGCGAGATCACGCTGACCGGCCTCGTGCTTCCGATCGGGGGCGTCAAGGAGAAGGTGCTCGCCGCGGAGCGGGCCGAGATCTCGACCGTGATCCTCCCGCGCCAGAACGAGCCCGACCTCGACGAGCTCCCGAAGGACGTGCGCAGGTCGATGAACTTCGTCCTCGCGGACCGGATCGAGGAAGTGCTCGAGGCCGCCCTCCCGCAGAGCGTTGCACAAGAGTTTCCAGAGGCAGCCGTCGGGTAGATAATCCCGGCGAACGAAACGAAAGGACTGGCATGAAGGACAAGATGAGCGGCGCGGTCGATACCGCCCGACCCTACGTCGAGCGGCTCGCGCAGGACGAGGAGCTTCACGACCACGTGAAGAAGGCATACGCCTCGGCAAGAGGCATCTACGACGAGCTCCTCGGCAACCAGGGTGCCCAGGCGGTCGCTATGCGCGTCGCCAAGGACAAGGACATCCAGGACGAGCTGAAGAAGGCCGTCGAGGAGCTTCGCAAGGCCGGCGAGCGCGTGCAGGGCAAGGAGTCCCACACGGGGCGCAACATGACCCTCCTGCTCGCAGGGATCACGCTGGGCGTGCTCTTCAATCCGGCGACGGGCCCCGACACGCGCCGGTGGCTGAAGGACAAGGTCCTCGGCCCCGAGCAGCCGTTCGAGTCGCAGTCGAACGAGAGCTAGCGCGCAGGCAGCCTCCGCGCTGCGGCGGCGCTAGCCGCTGAAGCCCGTTTCGGCCCCGACGATCGTCGGGCCGGGTTGCCCTTCCCCAAACAGCTCGGGCATCACGAGGTACGACGAGAGCGAGTCGTCGCCCAGGCCGGAAAGGGAGGAGATGTCGTCGGCTTGGAGGAGCACGGCGCCGGCCTCGGGCGCCCTGCCCGCCTGTGGCGTCCATCCGCCGAAGGCGACGTCGTCGAGGCGGAGCCACGCGGTCAGGTACGGGTACGGGTTGATCACGCCGTCGTAGCCCATCCAGAGCAGCTCGAGCGGGTGGATCTCGAAGTGGAGGTGAGGCGGCGTCCCGACGGCATCGCCGGTCGTGCCGACGAACCCGATCACGTCGCCCGCCTTCACCTGCGCCCCCTCGCGCGCGATGGGCGAGTAGGCGGAGAGGTGCGCGTAGTAGAACTCGTTGCCGGCGCCGTCGCGCAGCCAGAGCCGGTTGCCGCCGACGTCGTTCCAGCCGACGAGGAAGAGCGTGCCGTCGGCGACGGCGAGGACAGGCGCACCGAGCGAAGCAAAGATGTCGTTGCCGTGGTGCCAGCCCGTGCTGGCGCGCGCCGCGGCGAAGTCATCGCCGAACGCTGCCTGCCCGTAGACCGGGAAGACGTAGCCGGCCGCGGTGAGCTTCGGCTCGACCTGGGGCGGGTTCTGGACGATCGGCGGCGGCGCCGTGCCGGGCGTCGAGGGAACGGGCTCGCGCGGAGGGCCCTGCGCAGGCGGCTTCGTGGCGGGCGGCGTGGGCGGCGGCTTGGGCGGAGGAGGAGCGGCCTTGCGGGCGCTCGCGGCCGCTTCGGCGTAGCCGACCATGATC
>DAITAN010000081.1:0-8907 GCA_036824235.1 Gaiellaceae bacterium
ACGGCGAGGAGCACAAGCTGGGCGTCGCCCGGGCGCTGGCGACCCAGCCGCGCTTCGTCCTCATGGACGAGCCCGCGGCCGGCCTTTCCGAGGCGGAGGTGCCCGACTTCGCGGAGGTCGTGACGACCGTGCGGGACGAGCGTGAGGCGGGCGTGCTCCTCATCGACCACAACGTCGGCCTCATCCTCGACGTCTGCGACCGCATCCAGGTGCTCGACCAGGGCCGGACGCTCGCCGAGGGGACGCCCGAGGAGATTCGCCGCAACATCGACGTCACGGCCGCCTACCTCGGGGACGCCCGTGCCTGACGCGATGCTGGAGATCCGCGACCTGGAGATCCGCTACGCAGGCGTGCCCGCCGTGCGCGGGATCAGCCTCGAGGTCGGGAAGGGCGAGGTCGTCGGTCTTGTCGGCCCGAACGGCGCCGGGAAGTCCTCGACGCTGCTCGCGATCATGGGCATGGTCGCCCCCTCCGGCGGCGACATCCTGGTCGGCGGCCGCTCGCTCGTCGGAACGTCCACGGAAGCGATCGTGCGCGGTGGAGTCTCGCTCGTCCCCGAGGGGCGGCGGATCTTCCCCGAGCTGACCGTGGACGAGAACCTGCGCCTCGGGCTCATGGGGCGCCGCTCGCGCGAGGGCGCGGCAGCCGACGTCGAGCAAGCCGCGGCCCTCTTCCCCGTCGTCCGGGAGGCCCGCGCCCGGCCGGCGGGCGTGCTCTCGGGCGGCCAGCAGCAGCAGCTCGCCATCGCCAGGGCCCTGGTCGCGAAGCCCGACGTACTCCTCCTCGACGAGCCCTCGCTCGGGCTTGCGCCGAAGGTCGTCGACGACGTCTTCGGGGCACTCGCCGAGATCCGTGCGCGGGGCGTCACCATCCTGCTCGTCGAGCAGCGCGCGCAGTTCGCGGTCGGGTTCGCCGACCGGACGCACGTGCTCGCGAACGGTCAGCTCCGCCTCACGCTCACGCCAGCCGACGCGGGCGACACCGACAAGATGGCCGCCGCCTACTTCGGGAACTAAGTGGACGCCCTCCAGACCATCATCGACGCGATCGCCCTGGGCTCGGTCTACGCCCTCGTCGCCATGGGAATCGGGCTCGTCTTCGGGGTCATGCGGCTCGTCAACTTCGCCCACGGCGAGCTGATCACCTTCGGCGCGTACGCGCTAGTGCTCACGAATCACCTGCCGCTCGCGGTCGGCCTCCTCGTCTGCTTCGCCACCGTGATCGGTCTCTCCCTCGCGATGGAGGTCGCCTACCGGCCTCTGCGAACCAGCCCGCCGACGACGATGCTCGTCACGACCTTCGCGGTCTCGTTCCTGCTCCAGGCCGTCGCGCTGCTCGCCTTCGGGGCGCGGGGTCAGAACGCCAACGTCCTCGAGAAGCTCAACACGGCCGTCTCCATCGGCGACCTGCGCGTGCGCTGGGTGACCCTCGTCTCGATCGCCGTCGGGGCGGTGCTGCTGTCGGGCACCGCGCTCATCCTCAGGCGTACCGACATCGGCCTCCAGATGAGGGCCTCGGCGATGGACTTCCGGACGGCGCAGCTCCTGGGCGTGCGCGCGACGACCGTGATCCGCTTCGCGTTTGTCCTCGCCGGCGTGCTCGCCGCCTGTGCGACCGTTCTGCTCGTCGTCTCGCGCCCGCTCGTGACTCCGGGCTACGGGTTCCAGCTCGTGATCCCCGCTCTCGTCGGCGTCGTCGTCGGCGGCCTCGACCGCCTGACGAGTGCGACGCTCGGCGGCTTCGCAATCGGGTTCGCGGCGGCCGTGCTCGGCGACGTGCTGCCGGCCGACGGGCGCGTCTTCCTCGACAGCGCGCTCTTCCTGCTCGTCATCGTCGTCCTGCTCGTTCGCCCGGGCGGGCTCTTCACCCGCTCCCGCCCGGCCTGGGAGCGCGTGTGAGGCGCCTGGGCTCCGCGTCCCAGCTCGTCGCGCCGGTTGCGCTGCTCGCGCTCGTCGGCCTTGCAGGGAGCTTCACCTCGCGCTCCGTGCAGTTCCAATTCCGCTTCGCGCTTGTGATGGCGACGATCGTGATCGCCCTCTACGTCTTCATCGGGAACTCAGGCGTGGTCTCGTTCGGGCACGTGAGCTTCGTCGCCGTCGGCGCGTTCGCCGCCGGCCTGACGACGGTGCCCGAGGCGCTGAAGCTCTCGCTCAGCCCGGATCTCTTCCCGATCATCGCGAGCGCGGAGGTCGGGAATGCGATGTCGCTCGTCCTCGCCGCGGCCGTGGGCGGCCTCTTCGCGTTTCTCGTCGGCGTCCCGATCATGCGCCTCTCCGGTCTGGCGGCGGGCATCGCCACGTTCGCGGTGCTCGTGATCACGAACAACGTGCTGCGGAACTGGGAGGCGATCGGGCCCGGCGCGCGCACGCTCTCGCTCGTGCCCGAGACGACCAGCTTCCTGCAGGTGACGGTGGGCGTAATCGCGGTCGCGATCCTCGCCTTCCTCTACCAGCGCAGCCGCTGGGGCCGCGTCCTGCGGTCCTCGAGCGAGGATCCGTTCGCCGCGCAGGGTTCCGGCGTGAACATCTACCGGCAGCGGCTCGTCGCCTTCACCCTCTCCGGGGCGCTGGCCGGCTTCGCCGGCGGCCTGCTCGTCCACCTGCTCGGGAGCATCACGACCCAGCAGGTCTATCTCGACCTGGCGTTCCTCACCTTGGCCATGCTCGTCATCGGCGGCGTGGGGAGCCTCTGGGGCGCGGTCGTCGGCGCCCTGCTCGTGAGCGGCGTCAACTCGCTGCTGCTCTCGGCAGAGGACGGCATCGGCCTCGGTTTCGTGGACCTGGACGTTCCCACGGGCACGCGCCTCGTTACGCTGGGCGCCGTGATGGCGCTGATCATGCTCTTCCGCCCGAGCGGCATAACGGGAGGCCGCGAAGTCAGGCTGCCGGGGCTCCGATGAGGGTCTGCGTGGTCGGGTGCGGCGCCGTCGGCTCGCTCTTCGCGGCCGGCCTCGCGCAGCTCGAGGACGTCGAGGTGTGGGCCTACGACCTCGACGAGGCGCACGTGCGCGCCATCAACGAGGGCGGCCTGAGGATCTCCGGCGCCGGCGAGCTCGAGGCGCGGCTCACGGCGACGACGGACGCGTCTGAGCTGCCGCCCTGCGACTTCGGGATCGTGGCGACGAAGAGCATGCACACCGGCGCGGCCATGGCCGCCGTCGCCGGCGTGTTCTCCGAGGGCTCGGTCTGCTCCGTCCAGAACGGGGTCGGGAACGAGGAGGCGATCGCCGAGCACGTCGAGCGCGTCATTCGCGGGACGACGTTCCCCGCCGGGCGCATCCTCGAGCCCGGTCACGTCCAGTGGGACGTCAAAGGCGACACGACCATCGGCCCGTTCGAGCCGAGCCCGGCAGCGATGGACGAGGTCGAGCGGCTCGCCGAGGCGTGCACGCGCGGCGGGCTCCCGACTCAGGCCGTGGCCGACGCGCGCGGCCCGCAGTGGCGCAAGGTGATCTTCAACGCAGCGACGAACCCGGTCGGCGCCCTCACGGGCCTCACCCACGGCCAGGTGTGCGAGGACGAAGCGCTACGGCGCCTCGTCAGCCGGCTGGTCGACGAGGGCAAGGCCGTTGCCGCGGCGCAGGGGATCGAGCTCGACGCCGACCCCGAGGAGCTGATCGACCACGCGGCCAAGCCCGAGGTCGCGTACTGGCACAAGGCGAGCATGCTCCAGGATGCCGAGGCGCGCCGGACGACGGAGATCGACTATTTGAACGGCGGTATCGTCCGGTTCGGCCGGGAGCACGGCGTGCCGACGCCGCTGAACGAGGCCGTGACCGCACTCATCAAGGGAATGGAGCGAGCGTGGCAGCAGTGAGCACGGAGGTCGAGCGCAGGTACCGGAACGTCCGCGAGGCGCTCGAGCGCGACGGGCTCGACGCGGCGATCGTCTCCGGGAGCGAGTACTCGGGGTTCGAGGGGGCGGTGACCTACCTCTCCGGCTTCGTGATCGTGCACCGCTATGCATACGTGCTCCTACCCGTCGAGGGCGAGCCGTCGATCGTCTTCCCGAGCGAGGCCCGCTACGTCGGCGAGCACTCGACGACGTGGATCGAGGACCAGGTCTTCGTCGACGCCCCCGGCGCGTGGCTACGCGACCGCGCCCGCGAGCAGGGTTGGAGCCGGATCGGCGTCTACGGCCTCGACTACGTCATGACCGTCCGCGACTACCGGGCCCTGGCCGACGGCGGCCCGGAGCTCGTCCCCTTCGACGTCGAGTTCGACCTCGCGCGCGCGGTGAAGAGCGAGGAGGAGCTCACCTCGGTGCGCGACAGCGTCCGCATCAACACCGAGGGGTTCCGGATCTTCCTCGACGAGTTCGCGCCCGGGAAGACGGAGGCCGAGCTGCTCGCGCCGTGCGAGCGCTACTTCGTCGAGCAGGGCTGCGGGCGGCTCACCATGGACATGGTGCTCGTGGGTGAGGAGGGCGCCGCCGAGCCCGAGTTCCGCATCGCCAGCACCGAGCGCCGCGTCCGCGAGGGCGACCTTCTCCTGCCGTCGCTCGAGGTGGCCGGGCCGGGAGGGCACTGGGTCGAGGTCTCGCGGGCGATCGCCGACGGCGAGCCGAGCGACGAGACGAAGCGGATGCTCGAGGCCTACGAGGAGTACTACGAGGTCGCGCCGTCGGTCATGCGACCCGGGGCGAGCGCGCACGACGTCCACCGGGCGGTCTCGAAAGGCTTCACGGAGCGCGGCTACCACCTCGGCCACGTCACCGGTCACTCGATCGGGATGACGATGATCGAGTTCCCCAAGATCGGCGAGGGCGTCGAGACCGAGCTCGCCGAGAACATGGTCTTCTCCATGCACCCGCACGTGATCTCAGACGACGGCAAGGCCTGTCTCTACATGCAGGACACGTGGCTCGTGACGGCAGACGGGGGCGAGCCGCTCGCGGGGCTGCCGATGAAGATCTACGCGGGCGCCGACGCCCGCGTCTAACTCCTAGTCCTCTTCAGTGCAGTCGGTGTCCGCGCCGGCGGCGGGGAGGCGGCCGAGTAGCTCGGCAAGCGTCGCGCGCTCTTCTTCGGTGTAGCGCTGGACGAAGAGCTCGTCCACGCCGGCAAGGTGCGTGCGCGAGGCCTCGCGGAGCTTGTCCAGGCCGGCGTCGGTGAGCTTCGCGTAGACGACCCGGCGGTCCGACGGACAGGAGTCGCGCTCGACGTAGCCGCCGTGCTCCAGGCCTTCCAGGAGGCGCGTGATGCCCGAGGCCGTGAGGATGACGCGCTCGGCGAGGTCGACGCGGCGCAGCCGCCGCTCGTCCGCGCGGGACAGGTGCAGGAGGACTTCGTAGTCATTGATCGTGAGGCCGTGCTCGGCGACCAGGTCGGCCGATAGCTGTCGCGTCAGCGCGGCGTGTGCGCGCAGAAACCGTTTCCAGGCCTCGAGCTGCTGCTCTCGTTGCTCGACAAGCGGAGTGCTCATCGTCGGGATGCTACCGGTCGAGCGCGCGTCCGAAAACCTCGCCGAAAGCGTCTCGCGTACCTGGCGGCCGTTCGACCCGCCCGCGCTAGCCTGACACGGTGCGCGACGAGCACGGTATCCAGGCCGAAGGTCTTGCCCGCGACTTCAAGGGCGGCATCCGCGCCGTCGACGGGATCGACCTCTCAGTTGCGCCGGGCGAGATCTACGGGTTTCTCGGCCCCAACGGCGCGGGCAAGTCGACCACGGTCCACATGCTTACGACACTGCTCCCGCCCTCCGCGGGAACGGCGCGCGTGGCCGGCTTCGACGTCGCGCGCGAGGGCCAGCACGTGCGGGCAGCGATCGGAGCCGCGCTCCAAGAGGCCGCGCTCGACCCGCTTCTCACGGGCCGCGAGCATCTGCGCCTCCAGACTGCGCTGCACGGGATGGCGAGGGCCGAGCGCAAGCAGCGGAGCCAGGCGCTCCTCGAGCGCGTCGGGCTCACAGAGGCCGCGGACCGCAAGGTCCGGACGTACTCCGGCGGCATGAAGCGCCGGCTCGACCTCGCGCTCGCGCTCGTCCACGACCCGCACATCCTCTTCCTGGACGAGCCGACGACGGGTCTCGACCCACAAAGCCGCAACGCGCTCTGGGCGGAGGTCGCCCGGCTGGCCCGCGACGAGGGCGTCACCGTCTTCCTGACGACGCAGTACCTCGAGGAAGCCGACGTGCTTGCCGACCGCGTCGGGATCATCGACCACGGGCGCATCGTCGCCGGGGGGACTCCCAACGCGTTGAAGGCCGAGATCGGGCGGCCGAGCGTGGAGGCGATTCCCGCGGAACCGGCCCAGCTCGTCGCCCTCGCCACGGTGCTCGAGCGTTTCGGGACCCCCGTGCCAGGCTCGCCGAAGGGCGTGACCGTGCGCCTCGACGGCGGCGAGGATGCGCTGGCCGACGTCGTCCGCGCGCTCGACGCCGAGGGTCTGCACGTCTCGCACCTTCAGCTCCACGCGCCGACGCTCGACGACGTCTTCCTGGCCAAGACAGGCCGCTCGCTCGAGGGCGCCGGCGACGAGCTCGACTCTGAGTCGGAGCCCGAGCCGGTGCCTGCGTGACCGAGCACCCCCCGCTCCTCCTCCAGGTCTCCCATCTCGCACGCCGCTCGGTCATGCGGACGTTTCGCCAGCCGATCAACGTCGTCCCCTCATTCCTCTTCCCGCTCATGCTGCTGGCCGTCAACGTCGGCGGCCTGCGGGCGGCGGCGGACCTTCCCGGGTTTCCGGCCGACTCCTACCTCGACTTCGCGCTCGCCTTCACCTTTCTGCAGGGCGCGCTCTTCGCCACGACGAACGCGGGCACGGACCTTGCGCGCGACATCCAGACGGGCTTCCTCAACCGGTTGGCACTGACCCCGATGCGGAGCGGCGCGCTTCTGCTCGGGCAGCTTGCGGGCGTCGTCACCCTCGCCCTTCTCCAGGCGACGCTCTACCTCACGGTCGGGATCGTCGCGGGCGTGCGACCGGAGAGCGGCGTCGTCGGCGTGTTCCTCATCGTCCTCCTGGGCGTCCTCGTGGCGCTCGCCTTCGGCGCGATCGGGGCTTTCCTTGCCCTGCGCACGGGCTCCGGTGAGGCGATCCAGGCGCTCTTCCCACTCTTCTTCGTCTTCCTCTTTCTCTCCTCAATGAACCTGCCGCGGAACCTGATCGAGATCGACTGGTTCCGCACGGTGACGACGATCAACCCCGTCTCGTACCTGATCGAGGGGATCCGAAGCCTGATCATCACCGGCTGGGACCTTCAGGCGCTCCTGCTCGGCTTCGGCCTCGCGATCGGGATCGGCACGGTCGCGCTCGCCGCCGCGGGCTGGGCGCTGCGCGGAAGGCTGGCGCGCTCGTGAGATCGTTTCGCTCCGTCGCGCTCGCGGTCGCCTGGCGCGGGATCCACAACGCGTTCACGAATCCGTCGATCCTCGTCCCGTCCATGCTCTTCCCGTTCTTCTTCTTCACCGCGTTCGCGGGCGGGCTCTCGCGCGTCTCGGACGTGCCGGGCTTCGACTACCCGCCGGGATACACAGCCTTCCAGTACGTCTTCGTCTTCCTGCAGTCGGCGGCGTTCGGCGGGATCTTCAACGGCTTCGCCATCGCCCGCGACTTCGAGGGCGGCTTCGCCCGCAGGCTCCTGCTGGCCGCTCCGCAGCGCACGGGCATCATCGCGGGCTACGCGATCGTCGCCCTCGTCCGCTGGGTCGCGACGATCTCGGTCGTGACCGTGGTCGCGGTGCTCGTCGGCATGGAGGTGCTCGGCAGCGGCATCGACCTCTTCGGGCTCGCCCTGCTCGGGCTCCTGGTCAACGTGGCCGCGGTGTTGTGGGCGGCCGGCATCGCGATGCGGTTCAGGACGCTGCAGGCCGGCCCGCTCATGCAGGTGCCCGTGTTCCTGCTTCTCTTCCTCGCGCCCGTCTATGTCCCGCTCGACCTCCTCGAGGGCTGGATCCACGCCGTCGCGAGCGTCAACCCGGCGACCTTCCTGCTCGAGGCCGGCCGGAGCCTCCTCGCCGGTGATCCCGTCGAGGTCGGGATCGCGTTCGCGATCTCCTTCGGTGCTGTCGGGCTCCTCTCCATCTGGGCCCTCCGTGGGCTCCGGAGCGCCGAAGCGGCGGGCTGACGGCTCAGGCGGAGAGGTCGAACCGCCAGTCGTTGGAGCGCATGGCGTGTCCCGGCGGGTACTCGAAGTCGTGCTCGCCGAGCAGCGTGAAGCCCACCTTGCGGCAGATGGCATTCGAGGGCGCGTTGTCGACCGAGGGGAACGCGTGGACGAAGCGGTGCTTGCCCTCCGACCGGGCCGCCTCGAGGGCTTGAGCCGTGGCGCGGCCGGCGATCCCCCGGCCCTGGAAGGTCGTCAGCACCGACCAGCCGATCTCGTAGACCTCCTCGCCCTGCCACGTACGCTCCCAGTAGCCGACCCAGCCGACGCCCTCGCCGGTCTGCTCGAGCACGATCTTGAACTGGCCGGAGCCCGGCTGTTCGTATTTCGCCTGGCGCCCGGCGATCTTCTCGGGGCTCTCGGCGCCGCCGAGGTGCTGCGTCATCGCCGGGTCGGAGAGCGTCTGTTCGAGGAGCGGCCGGTCGCCCGCGCCCCAGGGCACGATTCGCACCACCGACACGGCTAGTCCGGCGCGAGGCCCTTCTCGCGGAGCTCGGCCAGCGCGCGGTCGCTCTTCTCCAGGCCGCCGAGCCCCATGCCGCGGAGGACGTCCTCGGTCTTGCTGAACTGGACGTCCCGGTAGTCAACGACCTGGATGCGGTTTCCCCATGGGTCGCGGAAGTCCAGCCCGCGACCGGGGAGAATCTCGGCGCCCGCCTCCTGGAGCGCGCGACGGGTCGCGTCCTTGTCGTCGACAACGAGCCCGAGATGGCGGTGGGCGTCGGGCGGCTGCGTCCGGCCCTCGCCGAGCGCGATGAACTGGTCGCCCATGTCGACGAAGGCCATCCGGCCCGCGCGGCC